>JBKJLB010000381.1:0-6857 GCA_046597075.1 Pelobium sp. | reverse complement strand
GATTAACAAATCAAAAGAAAAAAGTTACAAAAACAGATATTAGTAAAATATTGTTAAGATTTATATTATATCATATTTTAATTACATTTTTGCAGAAAAAATTAAAGAATGCAGAGTTACGAAGAATTTCTTGACCTTAGTGTTGGCTTCCCACAGGAAGGTTTTGACATTATTGATGATGAATTATATTTTCATGATTTAAACCTGATGGAAATGATTGAAACTTATGGTACTCCATTAAGGTTCACCTATTTGCCCATCATCAGTAAAAAAATCCAGCAAGCGAAAATCTTATTTCAAACTGCTATTCTTAAAAACAATTACAGAGGTTCATACAAATATTGCTACTGCACAAAAAGTTCTCATTTTCGTCATATTGTTGAAGAAGCTTTAAAAAACGATATTCACTTAGAAACATCATCAGCTTTTGATATGCCAATGATTGACGCCTTAGAGAAAAAAGGCTCCTTGGCCAAAGATGTAACCGTTATTTGTAACGGTTTTAAAACATTTCAATACAAGCAATACATCATTGATATGCTTCATGATGGATTTACCAATATTATCCCAGTTTTAGATAATAAAGAAGAATTTAACTTATATGATGATGAGGTGGATATTGATACACCTTGCAATTTAGGAATAAGAATCGCTGCTGAAGAGCAGCCAGATTCTCAATTTTACACTTCAAGATTGGGCGTTAGACAAGAAGATGTCATTGAATTTTACAACAACAAGATTGCCCACAATCCTAATTTCAAAGTGAAATTACTTCATTTCTTTATCAATTCTGGAATTACAGATACGCCGTATTATTGGAATGAATTAGAGAAATATGTTACCCTTTACTGTAAGTTCAAAAAAATCAATCCTGATTTAGACACCTTAGATATAGGAGGTGGAATGCCCTTTAAAGATTCTTTAGTTTTTGATTTTGATTATGAATACATGATCAATGAGATTATTAAACGTATCAAAGAAATTTGTGCAGAGCATGAAGTAATGGAGCCAGATATCATTACCGAATTTGGAAAATATACTGTTGCCGAAGCTTCAGGAATTTTATATAAAGTATTAGGCCGTAAACAACAAAACGACCGTGAAAAATGGTTGATGTTGGATGGTTCTTTCATTACCAATTTGCCTGATATTTGGGCAATGAATCAACGATACGTATTGTTACCTATAAATAATTGGGATAGTGAATACGAACGTGTAAACTTAGGTGGCATCACCTGCGACGGACAAGATTATTATAATCAAGAAGCCCATGTAGGTAACGTTTTTATGCCCAAAACTCGTAAAGTACAATTCTTAGGTTTCTTCCACACGGGTGCTTATCAAGAAGTTTTGAGTGGTTATGGTGGCATTCATCATTGCTTACTTCCCTCTCCAAAACATGTCATCATACGCAGAAACCGTGATGAAACTTTCAATTATGAAGTTTTTGGTGAAGAACAAAACAGCAAACAAGTAATGAAAATTTTGGGTTACTTATAGATTTAAAATTTGAAAATAAAAAAAGGAGAGGTCATTATAACCTCTCCTTTTTCATTTAAATAGATAGTAATTATTGTAAAATTACAGTACCAACATTAGTTACGGCTCCTTTTGTTACCGTTACACTTGGCAAGGATTTATTAACATAAGGCGCAGAAGTTTCAAAGTTAATTTTGTATGAACCTTCAGCCATTCCGTTAAAGTAGAATTTACCGGTTGCATCTATAATTGTTCCTACAGTATCTACACCTGTTATTGCATAAATTTTAGGAGATGACGCAAGCGGACTTACAACACCAGTAATTGCTCCTGAAACTGCATTAGGAATTGCTCTAATCACTGGTTTCAAAATATATTTACCGTTTCCTGTTTCTACAATTGATTTGGCTGCATCAAAATCTAACAACAAAGTATAAGCTACTCCGTCTAATAAATCTTCTTGTACTTTCAATTTCACACCAGATGATTGTCCACTAGGAGTTTTTAAATCATAATTAACTCCTCCAACTCTTACATAATTACCTGTGCTTTCTAAAACTAATCTAACTTCCTTTAAAGTTCCAGATGGAATAGTTTGAGATGCAATTAATGTATCTCTACCGTTTCTAAATTTTAAAATGTCAAATGCCTTATTACCTACAGCTAAAGTTGTAGTACCTCCAGAGGTAATCACATTGATCTCTTTTACATTAAGTACAACGGCGTCATAATTACCTGGACCATCGGTAATTTTTATGTTCATGGTAGTTCTATCTGAACCGCTCTTCTGGCAAGCTGTTAATCCGATTAACAGCGTTGCAAATGATAATATTAATAACTTTTTCATTTTCTATGTGGTTGTTTAGGACAGTTATTCTATTTCCATGCCAAACTTTTCACCGCTCAATAAATTGTTTTATTGTGTAATCTATAATTTAATTTAAATTGATAAAAAATACGTTTAAATCAACCTAATTAATATTTGTTTTTTCATAGCTTTGAGTTTATTCAAAATATCTAAGCATTAAGCCTAACAAAATTGAGTATCGGCGTAAAAGCATTAAGTAAAACTTACGGAACACAGAAAGCGGTCAATGAAATTTCTTTCGAAGCAGCTGAAGGAAGGATTTTAGGTTTTTTAGGACCTAATGGTGCTGGTAAATCTACCACTATGAAAATGCTGACTTGTTTTTTACCACAAACATCTGGCGAAGCTTCGGTATGTGGATTCGACATTTCTTCTCAATCCTTAGAAGTAAGAAAAAACATTGGCTATTTACCTGAAAATAATCCGCTTTATCATGAAATGTATGTGAAAGAGTTTTTAAACTTTGTGGGCGAGACATATCATTTGACAAATCTAAAATCTAGAATTGAAGAAGTAATTTTTGCAACTGGCTTAACAAGTGAACAACATAAAAAAATTGGGCAACTTTCTAAAGGCTATAAACAAAGAGTAGGATTAGCGCAAGCAATTATTCATGATCCTAAAGTTTTAATTTTAGACGAACCCACGTCAGGATTAGATCCTAATCAATTGATAGAAATCAGAAAACTGATTAAAGAGCTTGGAAAAACTAAAACAGTTATTCTTTCTACACATATTATGCAAGAAGTAGAAGCCATTTGCGACGATGTCATCATCATCAATAAAGGGAAAATTGTAGCTAATGATTCTTTAAAGGGATTATTAGAAAAACACAATCAAAAAACGTTAGAACCTATTTTTGTAAAACTCACTAAAAATTAAGTTTTGAGCCTTAAAAACATCCTCTTATTAAAATTTATTAGCCTTTTCATTTTGCTGGCTTATTTCACAACATACGCTTGGATTACTTTTTTATTTTTTTTAGGAGAAGTATATGCACCTTTTAAAAATAACATTATCTCTTTCGAGACTATGGTGATTGCTTTTTGCGTATCGATAATTTTCCTTACCATTTACCAAGGAAAAAGTAAAGCGCTTATGCAGATTTTAGCACAAGACATTATTATTTTAGTATTAAGTGTCCCGATGGTTTCTACCATTTTAGACCTGTTAAAGATTGGAATGGAAGCTAAAGGAAATGTAATACTAGCAATTATCATCATTATAGGAGTGACCATAGGATTAATGACTTTTAACGACTGGAAAAAATTAAAAATGATTTCCCAAACATAAAATAAGAGATTTATGTGGTCTTTAAATGATGTGAGAAAATATAATCTTTGCGAACTTTGCGTAAAATCTAACATTAAAATAATCAATGTTCCCCATTTATAAAAAAGAACTCTACTCCTATCTCAGCTCCTTGGTGGCTTACATCACTATTGGGATATTTTTAGTCGTTTTGGGTTTGTTCCTTTGGGTATTCCCCGATACTAGTATTTTAGAATATGGTTATGCTGGTTTAGATAGCTTATTCAATATTGCTCCTTACCTTTTTATGTTCTTAATCCCTGCTATTACCATGCGTTCTTTAGCAGAAGAAAAACGAGAAGGAACTTTTGAATTATTAGCAACAAGACCACTTACTGATTGGCAAATTGTTTTGGGTAAATACTTGGCATCCTTAACTTTAGTCTTATTCTCTTTAATTCCCACCTTGGTTTATTATATCTCTGTTCACCAATTAGGAGTAATAAAGGGCAATTTAGATAGTGGTGCTATCATTGGTTCATATATTGGTTTATTTTTATTGGGTGCAGCTTTTGTAGCAATTGGGATTTTTGCTTCAGCAATTACGAAAAATCAAATTATAGCTTTTGCCATTGCGGTATTTTTAAGTTTTATCGCTTTCAGCGGATTCGATTCTGCCAGTCAGATTTTATCATTACAACAATTCGATAACATCTTAATAAATTTAGGAATCAATGAGCATTACCAATCGATTAGTCGCGGAGTTTTAGATAGCCGAGATTTGATTTATTTTTTGAGTTTCATCACCCTGTTTCTTTTAATAACTAAAACGATTTTAGGAGGAAGGAAATGGTAAACAATCAAAAAAAGAAAGATTTATTTCAGCTTGTCATCGTTTTAGTAGTCATTGTTGCGATAAATATTTTATCTCAATTCTCATTTACTCGATTCGATTTTACCAAGGAAAAAAGATACACCATCTCCCCTGTTACCATCCAAATTCTCGAGAATTTAGAGCAGCCAGTAACGGTTACCGTTTATTTAGAAGGCGAGTTTCCATCAGGTTTCAAAAGACTAAAAAATGCTACAAAAGATTTACTAGCAGACTATAAAGCTTATGCTGGAAGCAATTTAAACTTCGAGTTTATCGACCCTATGGAAGGTAAAAATCAGCAAGAACAAGAAGAAGTTTTTAATGAGCTCACTCAAAGTGGAGTTGAGCCCACAAATCTAAGTGTAAAAACAGAATCGGGCTTGTCCCAAAAAGTAATTTTTCCGGCAGCTAAAGTTACAGCTGGCGAAAATGAAATTGCTGTAAAGCTTTTACAAACTCGTGTTGGAAGTAACCCCGAAGAAGTTTTAAATAACTCTATTCAAAACCTAGAATACGCTTTTTCATCAGCCATAAAAAAGGCAACATCTGGCGGTAAGCCAAGAATTGGTTTTACAGAAGGACATGGAGAATTAAGTGATTTAGAATTACAGGATGCCATGAAAAGCCTGTCTGATGGTTATGAGGCTGGAAGAATTAATTTAAATACCATGACTTATGCTGGTTTAGATAAGCTAAAAGTAATGGTAATTGCTAAGCCTGCGGTTGAATTTTCTGAATTAGAAAAGTATAAAATCGACCAGTTTTTAATGCATGGTGGCAAAATCATCTGGACTATTGATCAGGTAAATGCTGATTTAGATAGCATGAGGAGATCTCAGGGTGCTGAGCAATTGGCATTTCAAAAGAAGTTAAACTTAGACGACCAGCTGTTTACTTATGGCGTAAGAATTAATTATGACTTGGTTGGCGACATGAATTGTGCGCAAATCCCAGTAAGTGTTGGGCAAGTTGGTGGACAGGCTCAAATTCAAATGGTGCCTTGGCTGTTTTTTCCATTAATTATGCCCGTGAGTAACCATCCCATGGTTAAAAATTTAGATGCCATTAAAACAGAATTTATTAACACGATTGATACGATTGCGACAAAAGGAACCTTTAAAACTATATTGTTAACCACTTCTCCATTCAATCGTGAGTTAGCAGCACCCACCATCATATCATTGAATATGATTGAGGACACACCAGATCCAAAACGTTTTCAGAGTGAGCCTAAACCTGTTTCTGTTTTGTTGGAAGGTACTTTTAAATCAAATTTCTTAAATAGAGGTATTCCAGAAGGTATTTCTGATTTTCCTGCAACTTTAGAGAACAGTAAATTCACTAAAATGCTGGTATTTAGTGATGGTGATGTTTTCAAAAATCAAATTGGCGAAAAAGATGGATCAGCTTTCCCCTTGGGTTATGATAGATACAGCCAACAAACCTATGGCAATAAGACCTTTTTATTAAATGCAATTGATTATTTAACAGATGATTCGGGTTTAATTGGGCTTCGATCTAAAGAAATTAAACTGAGATTATTAGATAAAGGCAAATTAGTTGCTGAAAAAACCACTTGGCAATTGATAAATACGTTAATTCCGTTGATAATGTTAGTACTTTTCGGAATTTTTCAACATATTTATCGGAAGCGAAAGTATGCAGCTTAAAATTTATATTTTTGTTTTTTAAAAAGTAAACAATACTAAAACGATAAGATGAGATTCATTGTTTCTACCTCAACACTATTAAAACATTTACAAGCCGTAAGCGGTGCATTAAGCAATAGTGCAGTTTTACCTATTTTGGAAAACTTCCTATTTGAAATTAAAGATTCGAGCTTAACAATCTCTGCAACTGATTTACAGACGAGTATGACTACTTCTGTGGCTGTGGAATCCAAAGAAGGCGGAAAAATTGCTGTACCTTCTAAAATATTATTAGATACCTTAAAAACATTACCAGAGCAACCTATTTCTTTTTCTGTAGATGATAAAACTTTTGCAATAGAAATTAGTGCTGGAGATGGTAAATATCGCTTAAGTGGAGAGAATGGGGAAGATTTCCCTAAAATCCCAGTTGTTGACAATGCATCATCTGTAAATTTACCTGCATCTGTTTTAGCCGAGGCTATCAACAAAACTATTTTTGCGGTTAGTAATGATGAGTTACGTCCAGCAATGACAGGGGTTTTCTGTCAGTTATCTCCACAAAATGTAACATTTGTTGCCACAGATGCACATAAATTAGTGAGATATAGAAGAAATGATGCAAAAGCAGATTCTGCTACATCCTTCATCCTACCTAAAAAAGCCTTAAACTTATTAAAGTCTTCATTACCGTCAGAAGATATCAATGTATCTATTGAATATAACTCTACTAGCG
>JBKJLB010000194.1:0-7468 GCA_046597075.1 Pelobium sp. | reverse complement strand
ATGTAATTCCAGCTTCCAACTCAGTAATGGCATGGAATTTAAAAAAGCTCTCCCAACTTTTTGATGAAACGCGATATGAAAAAATCTATCAGCATTTATTAAAAATGGTGGAGCCTCAGATGAAATCTTACGGCTCTGCCTACTCGAATTGGGCATCTTTATTGTTAGAAGAAGTGTTGGGAAGCTTCGAAATTGCGATAACTGGAGAAGATTCGACACGAAAGCGTCAGGATTTGGAAAAAATCTACATTCCTAACAAGATAATTTTGGGAGGTAAGCAAGGAACTTTACCTTTGTTGCAGGATAAGTTTGTTGGAGAAAGTAAAATTTTTGTTTGTAAAGATAAGAGTTGTAAAATGCCAGTGAGCAATGTTGATGAAGCAATTAAACAAATTTTTGAATAGAAGCGAGCGTATCGTTTCGAAAAAAACCATAAAATGAAGATTGATAATAACCACGTAGTAGGTTTAACCTACGATTTGTATGTAACCGAAAACGGTGAAAAAAAACATGTAGAAAGTGCAACCACAGAACAACCTTTAGTATTCCTTTATGGAGTAGGGATGATGTTGCCTAAATTTGAAGAGCACTTAAATGGATTAGCCGTAGGTGACGATTATGCGTTTACTTTATCAGCAGAAGATGGATACGGAGTGTATGATGAAAAAGCAGTTGCTCCACTTCCAAAAGATATGTTTGGGACAGAACCACTTCCGGAAATTGGATCAATTTTACCTTTACAGGATAACAGTGGTGGGCAATTTCAAGGTCGTGTTGTTTCTATTGTAGAAGATGCAGTTTTAGTAGATTTAAATCACCCAATGGCTGGTCACGAATTACATTTTAATGGAACAATCCAAGATGTTAGACCCGCAACTGAAGAAGAATTAGAGCATGGTCACGTTCACGGAGAAGGTGGACATCAACATTAATAGATTACGATTTTAGATTTTTGAACTAAGATTCAAAATTCTATTCTAACAAAAAAGGCTTCCTGAATTTCAGGAAGCCTTTTTTTTTGGATTTAACGTTCTTACATCACCAAAACGCCCTTTGCTTCATATTTAATCTCGTTCTTTGGAGCTGTGATTTTTGCAATATCTTCTTCAGATTTTCCAGCGTCTTTAGCGTAATGTTGTAATTCATCCACAGAAGTAACAGACTGCATTGAAACACCATCTAAAGCAACCGTTTTGCCAATAATATCTTTTGGCATAAAGAAAGCATAATCTTTAAAGGTTACACGAGTAGTTTCTCCATTTGCATTTTCTAGTTTCATCCAGCAACCTTTTGCTGTACATACTTCTACTACCTTACCAGTTATTTTTACAGGTAAAGTTTCTGTGTCACCCATTTTAGATGCTAAGGCGTTAATATCAATAGCTCCTTTTGCATTGATTTTTTCACCATAACTAATGCCTTTTTTGGCGCTAACAGGCGCTTGTGCTTTAGCAATTGTAAAGCTTAAGGCAATCACTGTAAATAATAAGATTAACTTTTTCATAAGTTGTTTTATAATTTTATTTAGACCTATTTTATATAGCTAAATTACTTATTTGTTTTAAAATTTACTAGACCAATTCACCATAAAGTTCGGCTTTTTGCTGCTTTATAGATGGGTTTGAAATGTACTCATCATAATCCATTAACTTATCTAAAACACCTTTAGGAGTAATTTCGATGACTCTGTTTGCAACAGTTTCTGTTAATTCATGATCACGAGAAGTTAATAATGCTACTCCTTTAAAATCTTTTAAACCATTATTTAAAGCGGTGATAGATTCTAAATCTAAGTGATTGGTTGGCTCATCCATTAAAAGTACATTTGGAGATTCTAACATCATTTTAGA
Organism: Pelobium sp.; assembly: GCA_046597075.1. Classification (GTDB taxonomy): domain Bacteria; phylum Bacteroidota; class Bacteroidia; order Sphingobacteriales; family Sphingobacteriaceae; genus Pseudopedobacter. The sequence goes on along the minus strand of JBKJLB010000194.1, from coordinate 5,618 downwards.
GAACATGCAACGCATTTTTTCTCCTCCAGATAATACACTTGATTTTTTGAAAACCTCTTCACCAGAAAATAACATTCTGCCTAAAAAGCTACGGATAAAAGTTTCATCTTTTTCTTCTTTAGAGTATTCACGCAACCAATCTACTAAGTTGTCATCTTTATGTTCGAAATAAGTATGGTTATCAATTGGTAAATTTGAAGGAATTACGGTGACTCCCCATTTAAATTCGCCTTTGAAATCTTTATCTCTTCCAGCTAAAATATCATGTAAGGCTGATGTTGCTAAAGAATTCTGCGAAAGCAAAGCTACTTTATCGCCTTTGTTTATGGTGAAACTAATGTTTTTGAATAAAACTTCCCCGTTAGCTACTTTCGATAAATTTTCGACTTGTAAAACCTGATCACCCAAATCACGGGCCATTTGATTAAACATAATTGCAGGATATTTACGGCTTGATGCCTTAATCTCATCAATATTGATCTTATCTAAGGCTTTTTTACGAGAAGTTGCTTGTTTAGATTTTGAAGCATTAGCCGAAAAACGACGAATAAATTCTTGTAATTCCTTGATTTTTTCTTCTGATTTTTTGTTTTGATCAGAACGTTGACGTAGCGCCAATTGCGAAGATTCGTACCAGAAACTGTAGTTACCAGTATAGATATTCATTTTAGAGAAATCTATATCTACAATATGCGTACAAACGGTATCTAAAAAGTGTCTATCGTGAGACACTACCAAAACAATATTTTGATAATCTGCCAAGAAATTTTCTAACCAACCTACGGTTTCAATATCTAAATCGTTGGTAGGCTCATCCAGAATTAAAATATCTGGATTACCAAAAAGTGCTTGAGCCAATAATGCCCTTACTTTTTCATTACCATCTAACTCTTTGATGAGTTTATAATGTTTATCTTCTTTAATACCTAAGTTACTAAGTAGGGTAGCAGCATCATTTTCTGCATTCCAGCCATTCATTTCCGCGAAAAGATTCTCTAACTCACCTGCTCTTAAACCATCTGCTTCGCTAAAATCCTCTTTCATGTAAATAGCATCTTTCTCTTTCATGATGCTATAAAGCTCTTTCCAGCCCATCATTACGGTTTCTAAAACAGTATTTTCGTCAAACTCGTAATGGTTCTGATTTAAAACAGCCATTCTTTCGCCGGGTGTAAAACTTACTGAACCCGAAGTTGGGTCAACTTCACCAGCCAATATTTTCATGAAGGTTGATTTTCCGGCACCATTTGCACCAATCACACCATAGCAATTTCCTTGTGTAAATTTGAGGTTAACATCCTCAAACAATGTACGTTTACCAAAACGTAATGATAAATTTGATACTGTAATCATAATTGCTGCAAAGGTAAGATTTATCAATTACAATAATGCCCCTAAGTGCTAAAATGATAAATAGATGAAATCAAATCTGAAATTTATTCCGCACCTTTAAAAAATGAGTGAAGATTTTAAGGAAAATATATTTCTACACTGTTTAACCTTGTTAGAAACAAAGGAAAAGGAAATAAAAATAGAAATTGCAAATTTGAGAGATGGCATTGCCAACGATTCTAAAAGCTCTATGGGTGATAAGTATGAAACTAGCAGAGAAATGTCACAGCAAGAAATTAATAGACTAGAACAACAACTTTCAAATAATGGACAGCAATTATTTCAGCTAAAAGCTTTAAATCTTAATTCATCAAATAAAAATATAGGCTTAGGTAGTTTGGTGAAAACGAATATTGGGATTTTTTTAATTTCTATTGGACTAGGAGAGTTAATTGTAGCGCAACAATCCATATTTTTGATCTCGGCAGTTTCGCCATTAGGGAAATTAATGATGGGTAAAAAAGAAGGAGACCAATTTGAAATGAATAAAAAGGAAATCAAAATTTTAGAATTATTTTAAAGAATGGAATTTACGTTAACAACACCAGCACTTTTATTTTCGGCTATATCTTTATTGCTGCTGGCTTATACCAATCGTTTCTTAGCATTAGCAAGTATCATTAGATCAATGAAAACGCAGTACCTACAATCTAAAGATCAAAACCTTTTAGGGCAAATGGCCAATCTTCGAAAGCGATTATTTCTTATCAGAAATATGCAGGCTTGCGGTATTATTAGTTTTTTCTTTTGTGTTTTATGTATGTTTTTAATGTATTATCAGCTGCCCCAATTGGCACAATATGTATTCGGTTTAAGTTTGTTTTTATTAATGATTTCACTTTTTATCTCATTTAGGGAAATACAAATGAGTGTAAATGCATTAAAAATGGAATTAAAAGATTTAAAACCTGAAATAGATAAGGCAGAAAAAGCCTTAAGCATATTCAAAAGATAAGTTTCTAGCTAATGGTTTTAAAACCTTTGCTTTTTGAATTTCTAATCATCATACAAATATTATTTTAGTCGCATTAATTATTTACAATTTTAATAATGATGTTGTTTTTGTTGATGATTATCATATTGAGTAGAGTTAAATTTATTAGATAGCTAAATTCTCATCTTTCATTAATCAACAAAATTTATTCTGGCACTATTTCTGGTTTATAATTTACTATAAACCAAAAACGCAGTAAAATGGATATTTTAAAAAAATTTGATTTAATGGAAAAAATAGGTCGTGAATTAGAAGACCTTAAGCATAGCCAAACAGCAGTTATTCAAAAGATTGGTAAGATAGAGGTAGATAATATGGAATTGAATAATAAAAAATTAGAAGATAAGCTAGGTGTGATGCACCAAAATGCTGCCGACATTTTAGATTCTATTTCTGCAGTTTTCGAAAACTTTGAAGAAGTTAAAAATAATTTCGAAGGAAAAAATAATATTGATGGATTAAGAGCTCAAGAAGAAATTAATAGTACGAAATAAAGGAAAAGCCCCCAAGGAATCCTTTATTAGGATTTAGCGGAGTTGAAATCTCTATTTAGGTAATATAAATACATTTCGACTTCGCTTTATTTGAAAACCGCTATTTCTTAAATAGCCTCTTTAAATATTTTTCCCTTTCATTGCTTCAGAAACAGCCACATCCATCAAGCGTTCTGCAAACGGACGGGTATAGTCATTTAAGGCATCAATCGCATTTAAAATTGCATCTTTATCAGATTCTGCAACTTTACTTTTTAAAACAGTAACTAGTTTAATCGTTTTAGCGGTTTCTTCTTCGTTTAAAAAGCTTCCGTTTTTATTAATGAAACGTTCTACGGTATAAATCATTTGTTCACCTTCCGTCTTTGCTTCTACTACCATACGTTGGGCAACATCATCTTTGGCATGTGTAACGGCATCCAATAACATTTGCTCTACTTCATCATCTTTTAAACCGTATGTTGGCTTAACATCAATTTCTTGTTTTACGCCAGAACGTAATTCAATCGCTTGGATTCTTAAAATTCCATCTGCATTTAAAAGAAAATTGATATCCACTTTTGGCAAACCTGCTGGCATAGACGGAATTCCTTTGAGGTCAAATTCCGCCAATTTTCTATTCTCTTTAACTAAATCGCGTTCGCCTTGGTAAACTGCAATTTTCATATTCACTTGTCCATCAATTGAGGTAGAATATTGGCGACCAGCTTTGGTGGGTACTTTAGAATTTCTTGGGATAATGATGTCCATTAAACCACCCATTGTTTCTATTCCTAACGAAAGCGGTGTAACATCTAGTAATAAGATGTCTTTTCTATTTCCCGATAAAACATCAGCTTGTAAAGCGGCACCTAAAGCAACTACTTCATCAGGATTGATGGTATCGTTTACTTCTTTACCGAAGAATTTTGATACACTTTTCTTCACCAAATCAGTTCTGGTTGAACCACCAACCATAATGATCTCATCAATTTCATTTGCTTTTAAATTCGCATCTGTTAAAGCATTTTGACAAGCAATGATGGTTTCTTGTACCTTATTTTCTATTAATTTTTCAAATGTTTGCTTATCGATGGAACAAAAAATCGCTCCAATTTTTTCATTAAATAAGTTTTGATGGCTAAAAGCTTTTTTTGCTTTTTCGGCCATCAATCGTAATTCCTGCATCGGAATTTCATTTGTCAAGTTGTTTTCTGCTATCCAATAATCAACAATTGCTCTATCAAAATCATCACCACCCAAAAAAGTATTTCCATTGGTTGATAAAACCTCGAAAATTCCATTTTGAATTTTTAAGATAGAAACATCAAAAGTTCCTCCGCCTAAATCATAAACGGCAATAGTCTTTTCTTCATCAGGGTTTAACCCGATGCCATATGCTAAAGAAGCGGCAGTTGGTTCGTTCACAATACGCAAAACATCCAATCCGGCTAGCTTTCCCGCGTCGCGAGTTGCTTGGCGTTGTGAGTCGTTAAAATAAGCAGGAACAGTAATAACCGCTTTAGAAACTGTGGTTTTTAAAGCATGCTCAGCTCTGTTTTTTAATTCTTTAAGGATTAATGCGGATAAATCTATTGGAGTATAAAAAGCATCACCAACTTTGATCTTTACTAAACTTTCGTCATTAGCATCATCAATAATTTTATAGGAAAAATATTCTTTGTGTTTTTGAACATCCTGATAAGAACGACCCAATAACCGCTTAACTGAAAATATGGTGTTTTGAGGATCTGAGATTAAAAATTCTTTAGCTTCATTGCCTACTAATACCTCTCCATTTACATCAAAATGGACTATAGAAGGAACCAATACTCCTTTACCAGTATCGTTAATCACTTTAGCATCCCCATCAGGATTAATAAAAGCAACCAAAGAATTGGTGGTACCTAAATCTATTCCTACAATAATATCTTCTTTCTGAATTGAGCCAGTGGCTATATTGATTGAAACTTTTGCCATAATTTTTTAACCAGTGCAAAGGTAAGATGTTTTAATAGATGCTGTGTTATTAAAATGTCATTGTAGGGATAACCCAAGGGTTAGCGTGTTTTGTAGGGATAACCCTCGGGTTATCCTTCATTTATTTTTGTTTCAGACAACCCTCATGTTACCCATTATTTATTTTCGTTTAAGACAACCTGAGGGTTATCCATTATTTATTTTTGTTTAGGACAACCCGAGGGTTATCCCTACATTAAAATAAATTTTATTTATTTTTTGATTGATTAAATCTATCCTCATCCCATAATGCAGCATTATTTTCTATATATGATTCAATTTTTAAATATTCATTATCGTTTCTAATGATGTGTTCATAATAATTTGCTTGCCAAAATTTATTCCCTTCTTCTTTGTTTAATCTGTTAATTTCTTTTGATGAGTTTGATTTTAGATAGTTGATTATTTTTGGAAGGAGCATATTTTTTCTTTGAATTCTCCATTTTTCAAAATCTTCATCTTTATTGATTGTTTTTTGATCTTCAATTATGTTTTGTTGATTAATTTCAATAATAAAATGAATATGATTTGGCATTATTATGAAACAATTAATTGAAATTTCAGTGAATTTCTGTGACAATTGATTAACCCATTTTTCAATGATTATCCCTTCAACAGATAAATGCATCTGTTGATTAAGAATAGCACCTAGTCTGCACAATCTTTCATTTACACAAATTGTGATAAAATATTCTCCAATTTGGGAATAATCATAATCTGGTAAACGGATTGATTTTCTT
>JBKJLB010000184.1:0-2662 GCA_046597075.1 Pelobium sp. | reverse complement strand
TATTTGGTTTACAAAACCTAAGTTTATATATTTGCAATCCGAAAACGGAACGCCGCGTTGGTCAAGGGGTTAAGACGCTTCCCTTTCACGGAAGAGTCACGGGTTCGATTCCCGTACGTGGTACAAAAAAAGCCTTTCAGTAATGAAGGGCTTTTTTAATTGTATAGAAATAATGGTGGTATACAAAATTGATTTCTTTTAAAATGGATTCAATGGGTTCTTCCTTTGTGAGCTTAGCGTTAAGCAAATCGCCTAAAATAGATTTAGATTGATACAAAACAACAGACCAATAATAAGTTCATTTATAATAATTGCTTAAGTTCGATTGATGACCGTTTTATACGGCTATTGAGCGTTAATTTTTTGAAACTGAAATAGCATTGTTATAATTTTCTACAACTGCTAATAAATCTTTTTGTTTAGCTTTCTTTTTAGTGATGAAGTTTTTGACCTCCATATTATTTATTGCATACTCGTTAAGTAGTTGTTTGGTGTAGGGCAAAATCTTGCCATCTTTACCCTTTTGCAAGAAGTATTTTTTATAGATATTGCTACCATTATAATACTGAATTGAATATAAACTTACATCGCCTTTTATCTCCCTAACTGCAAAGCCTGGCAATACATTTTTAGCTACATGTGTTATGTTAGTGGTATAAAACTCCATTTGTGATATAGCATAATAATTACCGGTTTTATAAGACTTTATTTGGTCAGGAAATATTTTTACATCTCCATTTGCTATAAGGTAAGGTGTATTAAGAATACCAGTAACTAATTTAATTTGGCTGTATTCTCTTATAGTACCGTCATTCATTTCTACATAGGAAATAGATTTTTCTAATGATCTTTCTTTGATGCGCTTTTCAACTGCCGGTTGAGTTATTCCAACGCTGTCTTTACCTGTTGCACATGAATTTACTAGTAGCGCTACGCAGATTGAGATAATTATTAGATAAATAATATTCGTTTTCATTTTCATAGGTTTTTATGGAAACGAACTTTTACCTGTTGATATTGTATAAAGATTTAAAAAATTTATCTTTTTGATAATTCAATCTTTAAAATGTAAAACCCTTAATGTATTAATTAGGGTTAAGCAGAGTACTTCGAAAGGTTTATGAATTTAGTAAGACTTAATTTCGTTCTATCATAAACACAATCGCTTTTTATACCTATAATTAAGTGACGATACTCTAAGCATCTCACGTTGGGGATTTTATTTCTAAGTAAATAGTATCAATTTAAAAAATAAGTGTAGTCGGTAAAAAATAAGATGTAGTACCGAAGGACATCCTAAATTTTTTAAGGCAATGAAATAGGGGTTCTAGTATGTATGACTTATCTAAACAAAAAAGCCGCTCATTTTAAATGAGGGCTTTCTCAATAATTATTAAATGTTATTTTGAATTTTAAGTTACAGTTTTGCTACAATCCAAGGCCTATAATAACGCTGTAAGTATGCTGACTATTTTAACAGGCTCCATTCAAATTAGTAGATATTAATAGGACGATTGACTCTTGCCCCTTCCAACCCTAAATATTCTTGAGAGGTTAAAACCGAAACGTATGTCACCTTTAAAGAAATTACCCGTGGTTTGTGTTAAGTATGCCTTTTCATTCATGCCAGATGAATTAGAAAAATGAAGCTGAAACACATGCCCTCCGGTACCAATATCAACACCTACAGACAGTGGGTTTTTTATTGCTTTGTCTAGCTCGCCGATAGCGTAATTATAGTCAACGATAAGTGCCATACGTTTGCTCACTTTATAACGCATTCCGCCACCAAGGCCAATAATCGTTTGGTCGTCTGTAGGGTTTAAGGTGGTGTTGTTGTGAAGTACCATTGGACTAAACTGCATAGAAAAATTAGGTGAAAACTTTCTACCAATAATCATTTGTACGTAGTAAGATGATCTATCTACAAATGTTGGTTTTTTGGCTGCAAACGATTCTTGCGTCATAACAATATAACCACCGGCAACTAAGAGAGAAATTGGCATTTCTTTTTCGCCTTTAGTTTGTTGTAGTATTCTTGTTTTTGCAAAAATATCCATGTCTTTTAGCAACGTACTTCTTCCAATACCTATCATAAAGTTATCGGTAATACCAAAATCAAAACTCATGCGCATGCTTGCAAAGTCTAACCCAAATAAATTTTTATATCCGGTTTTTACGGAGCCAAAACGATGTAAAATTCTAAAATCCATTTCTCCCTTGTGCAACATTTCTGTTGAGTGAGAATTTATTACCCGTGTAGACCTAAAAGTGCCGGTAACTTTTTCAGAAGTTATTTTATCTTCTAACTCGCTAACCATGCTTGTGGTGTCTTGTGCTAAAACTTGCTCAATGGAAAATGCTGCTATCATTAACAGTAAGATTCTTTTCATCATTATATTTTTATTATTTTCTAAAATTTTGGTTGAAAGTAATTTATAACTCTGCTAATATTTAAAGTAGTTACTTCATTTGCTGCATGGTCGCTGTATTTACTCTTATCTCAATTTCCTTACTTATGGCGTTGCCAACTACAGAAGGGATTTTTACATTGTAATCACTCAATAGTATTTTAAAATTGGACGTCGCACTAATCACATTATTTTTAATCTGGAACGAAGCAACCGTACTTATTGGTTTAGTAACACCATGTAAAGTGAGG
>JBKJLB010000156.1:0-5218 GCA_046597075.1 Pelobium sp. | reverse complement strand
TATCAAAGTTTTAGGTGCTGATGGAAAAGTGGATGAAGAATTATCTTCTGAAATTTATGATTTCTCGATTACAAAAAACGTTTTTGCTCTATTTCTTTCAATAGTAGTTATACTCCTTATATTTTTAAGTGTTGCAGGTACTTATAAGAAAAGAGTAGGTAAAGCTCCAAAAGGTTTACAATCTTGGGTAGAACCAATTGTTGTTTTTATACGAGACGATATTGCTCGTCCCAATATTGGCTATAAGTTTGAAAAATTTATGCCCCTATTATTAACCATTTTCTTTTTCATTTGGATAAATAACTTATTGGGATTGATTCCAATTTTCCCTGGCAGTGCCAACGTAACTGGGAACATCGCCATTACCCTAGTTTTATCTGCCATTGTTTTAATAGTGGTAAATGTAAACGGTAATAAATATTATTGGAGTCATATTTTTAAACCTGATGTGCCATTTTGGTTATTACCAATTATGTGGGTAGTAGAAATTATTGGCATATTTTCTAAACCTTTTGCATTAATGATTCGTTTATTCGCAAATATAACAGCGGGGCACATTATTGTACTGAGTTTAGTTTCTTTGATATTCATATTTAAAACAATTGCTATTGCGCCAGTTTCTGTCGCTTTCGTGATTTTTATGGATGTTTTAGAACTTTTGGTTGCATTTTTACAGGCTTTCATTTTCACGATGTTAACCGCATTGTTTATAGGAACGGCAGTAGAAGAGCATCACCATTAATTTAGAATAAAGAGTAAAGAACCCTAAAAGCGTCAACTTTACTTTTATAAAAAGAAACATTTTGTTTAACAATCATATATTAAAATTACAGTTATGGTAGGTTCAATCGCTGCAATTGGTGCAGGTTTAGCAGTTATCGGTGCAGGTATCGGTATAGGTCAAGTTGGTGGTAAAGCAATGGAAGGTATTGCTCGTCAGCCAGAGGCTGCTTCAAAAATTCAAACAGCAATGATCATTGCTGCAGCACTTGTAGAAGGTGTTGCATTGTTCGCAGTGGTAGTTGCACTTTTAGTAAACAATCCAGCATAAGGAATTCCGAAATTAAATCTAAAATGTAGCGATTGGCTACATTTTAGATTTTTTAAAAGTTAAACAATAAAAATATATTCAATCATATGGATTTAGTAACCCCAAGTATCGGTCTTGTTTTTTGGACAACCATTTCGTTTGTTTTTCTTTTCTTGATATTAAGAAAAGCGGCTTGGAAACCTATGTTAGGCGCCATTCATGAGCGTGAGCGTTCTATTGAAGATGCCTTAAACAGAGCAGACCTAGCCAGAGAAGAAATGGCTCGTTTATCAAGTGAAAATGAGGCTTTATTAAAAGAAGCTAGAATTGAGCGTGATGCGATTTTAAAAGAAGCAAAAGAATTAAAAGACCAAATTGTTGCTGAAGCAAAAAACGCAGCACAAGAAGAAGGTGCTAAATTAATTGAAAAAGCCAAGATTGAAATCAATAATCAAAAGGTTGCTGCTTTAGATGAAGTAAAAAACCAAGTAGCTGTACTTTCATTAGACATTGCAGAGAAAGTTTTACGCAAGCAATTTGATGATAAACAAAAACAAGAAACTTTAGTAAGCGACTTGTTGAAGGATGTGAAATTGAATTAAGAAGTTAAAAGTATAAAGTTAATAGTTAAAAGTAGGCTTAGCCTTTAAACTTTAAACCTTTAACTTTCAACTCTCAAAAATATGTCAGAAATAAAAGTAGCATCAAGATACGCAAAGTCATTAATTGATTTGGCTTTAGAGCAAAAGGCTTTAGAGGAGATAAAAGGTGATATGCAGCTTTTTGTAAATACGCTTAAAGCGAGTTCTGAATTACAAGCAGTTGTTAAAAATCCGATTATTCCCCTAAGCAAGAAGAACGCGATTTTAAAAGCGATTTTTGGAGATAAAATTCACAAAGTAACTTCTGCATTTTTAAAAATTGTAGTTGATAAGGGAAGAGCCGAGATTATTTATGGTACTGCTAAAGAATTTTTAAACCAATATAATCAATACAAAAATATTGTTATTGCTAAAGTAGTGTCTGCAACAGCTTTAAATGACAAAGCCAGAACAGAAATTATCAATAAAGTTAAAGCGGTGACGGGCGGTGAGGTGATTTTAAATGAATCTGTCGATGCTAAACTAATTGGTGGATTTATTTTGACAGTTGGCGATAAGCAATTTGATAGTAGCATTGCTAGCAGTTTAAGCAGAGTAAAAAAGGAATTTACCCAAAAGGTGATTGCTTAAATTATAAACCTGATAGAAATGTATACCGGCCTTGTGGTTAATGCCTTGAGCAGTATGAATGTATAGCAGGACAGTTAGAACATAAGAATTACAGAAATTAGTTTTTCAAAAAAATAAAAACTCTTAAATAAAAAAAAATGGTAGAGGTAAGACCAGATGAAGTTTCGGCGATATTACGTCAGCAATTATCAGGATTTAAGTCGGAAACTGAATTAGAAGAGGTGGGTACAGTACTCCAAGTGGGTGACGGTATTGCCCGTGTTTATGGTTTAACGAAAGTACAAGCTGGAGAGCTGGTTGAATTTGAATCAGGCTTACAAGGTATTGTTTTGAACTTGGAAGAAGATAACGTGGGTGTGGTTTTGTTGGGACAGTCTGACGAAATCAAAGAAGGCGATACCATTAAACGTACAAAACGTATTGCATCTATTAAGGTAGGTGAAGGTATGTTGGGCCGTGTGGTAAATACCTTGGGTGCACCAATTGATGGTAAAGGACCAATTACTGGTACTACTTACGAAATGCCTTTAGAGCGTAAAGCTCCGGGTGTTATCTACCGTCAGCCAGTAACCGAGCCTCTACAAACAGGTATTAAAGCTATTGACGCAATGATTCCAATTGGGCGTGGACAACGTGAGTTGGTTATTGGTGATCGTCAAACTGGTAAATCTGCCGTTTGTATTGATACTATTATCAATCAAAAAGAATTTTACGATGCAGGTGCGCCTGTATTCTGTATATATGTAGCTATCGGACAAAAAGCAAGTACGGTTGCTAACGTTGTGAAAGCTTTAGAGGAAAAAGGTGCAATGGCTTACACGGTTGTTGTTGCTGCTTCTGCTGCTGAACCTGCTCCAATGCAGTTTTACGCTCCGTTTGCAGGTGCTGCAATTGGTGAGTTTTTCCGTGATACAGGAAGACCAGCTTTAATTGTTTATGATGATTTATCTAAGCAGGCTGTTGCTTACCGCGAGGTTTCCTTATTATTGAAGCGCCCTCCAGGACGTGAGGCTTACCCAGGTGACGTTTTCTATCTACACAGTCGTTTATTAGAAAGAGCTGCGAAAATCAATCAAAACGATTCAATTGCACAAGCAATGAACGATTTACCAGAATCTATTAGAGGTATTGTTAAAGGTGGTGGTTCTTTAACAGCATTGCCAATTATTGAAACTCAGGCTGGTGACGTTTCTGCTTATATCCCAACTAACGTAATCTCGATTACTGATGGTCAGATATTCTTAGAATCTAACTTGTTTAATGCCGGTGTTCGTCCGGCAATTAACGTAGGTATTTCGGTATCTCGTGTGGGTGGTAATGCGCAAATTAAATCAATGAAGAAGGTTGCTGGTACGCTTAAGTTAGATCAAGCACAATACCGTGAATTAGAGGCTTTCTCTAAATTTGGATCTGATTTAGATGCTTCTACTAAATTAGTTTTAGATAAAGGTGCTAGAAACGTTGAGATTTTAAAGCAAGGTCAATTCTCGCCAGTTACTGTTGAAAAACAAGTAGCTATTGTTTATGCAGGTGTTAAAAACCTAATGAGAAATGTACCAGTAAATAAAGTAAGAGAGTTTGAAGCAGAATATACAACACAATTAGAGCAACGTCATCCAGAAGTTTTAGCGGCATTAAAAGCTGGTAAATTTGACGACAGCTTAACCAGTGTTTTAGAAACTGTTGCAAAAGAATTATCTGATAAATACGTGAAATAAGATTTGAGTATTGAGATATGAGTATTGAGGCTTATAGAGACAACCAAAAAGTTATCTCAATACTCAATACTCACATCTCACATCTAAATAAAAAATGGCAAATTTAAAAGAAGTACGAATAAGGATTGCCTCCGTAAGCAGCACACAGCAGATTACCAAAGCAATGAAAATGGTTTCGGCTGCTAAGCTAAAAAGAGCTACCAACGCTATTGTTCAGCTACGTCCTTATGCCAATAAATTGAAAGAAATTTTAGCAAATCTTTCTGCTAGTTTAGAAGACGGAGTTTCTGTTTACACCCAGGAACGTGAGGTTAAAAATGTATTGATTATTGTTATAACTTCTAACCGTGGTTTAGCAGGTGCTTTCAATATGAATGCCATTAAAACTGCTAATAATTTAATAGCAGACAAATACAGCTCTTTTCAAAAAAGCGGAAATTTACACTTAGTTGCCATTGGTAAAAAAGCACAGGATTATTTCGAGAAACGCAAATACAATGTTATTGGAAACAACAACGAAGTATTTAATGCTTTAAATTTCGAAAATGTATCTTCAATAACAGAAACCATTATGCAGGGTTTTGTTGCTGGCAAATATGATAAAGTGGAGGTGATTTATAATCAGTTTAAAAATGCTGCAATGCAAATTTTAACTACCGAACAGTTATTGCCAGTACCAAAAGCTGAAAAGAAAGAAGAAGCTTCAACTAATCAAGTTGATTATATATTAGAGCCCTCTAAAGAAGAAATTGTTGAAGAATTAATTCCTAAAAACATTAAACTTCAATTATATAAAGCAGTTTTGGATTCTCATGCATCAGAACATGGCGCTAGAATGACTGCAATGGATAAAGCCACTGATAACGCAGGTGATTTATTAAAGAAGCTTAAACTAGCTTACAACCAGGCTCGCCAAGCCGCAATTACTACCGAACTTTCGGAAATTGTGAGTGGTGCTGCTGCATTATCAAACGGATAACAAAAATATTTAAACAAAGGAATGAGCCTTCACTTTTAAAAGAGTGAAGGCTTTGTTTTTTTGCGATACTCCTGCCTGTTATTAAAAAAAGCTCAATGTTTTACACAAGAGCGTTTTGGTATTAATTTTTGAGGTTAACTACTTCTTCAATAGAATAATTGTAGGGCTTGTATTTGAAAATGATATCGCATTTTTATTTAAAGTAAGCTTTGTGATATTAAGATTTCCACAACATCCGGAGGTAATAAACGCAGTTTCA
>JBKJLB010000083.1:0-3588 GCA_046597075.1 Pelobium sp. | reverse complement strand
TTGTAATTGAAGGGGATGAATACTTAGCTTCGCCAATAGATAGACGTCCAAAATTTCACTTATATAAAGCCAACACTGCAGTGATAAGTGGTGTTGCATGGGATCATATCAATGTTTTTCCAACTTTTGAGCTTTACAAAGAGCAGTTTAGTTTATTTATTGATACCATACAGGTTGATGGAAAATTGATTTATTGCCAAGAAGATGAAGTTTTAAAAGCTTTGGTTGATGAGCATAAAATTAAAGCAGAAATGAAATTAATACCTTATGGTATTCCAGAATTTGAGATCAATGAAGGAAAAACAAAATTGATAACCACATCAGGTAATTTTGAGCTAAATGTTTTTGGAAAACATAATTTAATGAATTTGAATGCCGCTCGTTTAGTATGCGAGGATCTTGAAATTTCTTCTATAGATTTTTATGAGGCAATTAAAAGTTTTAAAGGAGCAGCAAGGCGATTAGAAAAACTAGGAGAAAATAAAACAGTAACCATTTTTAAGGATTTTGCCCACTCACCCTCAAAATTAAAAGCAACTATTGACGCAGTTAAAGAACAGTTTACAGAACGAAAATTAATTGCTTGTATAGAATTACATACATTTAGTAGTTTAAATGAAGATTTTTTACTAGAATATGCTAATACTATGGATGGCGCAGATTTTGCGGTGATATTTATAGATGAAAAGACTTTTCTACAGAAGAAGATGAAGCCTTTTTCGGAAAATAAGGTAATGGAAGCGTTTAAACGAGAAGATTTAAAATTTTTTAATCATCCCGAAAAAATAAAAAGTTATTTGAAAACGTTTCAATTTGATAATATTAATTTGTTAATGATGAGTTCTGGGAATTTTGGAGGAATAAATTTAATTGATTTTACAAAATCATTACTATCTAAGTAATATTTTTCCATATTTTTGCTCTGCATTAACTTTAGATTAAAGTGAATTAGTTTAAAAATTTATATCGATTGAAAAATGAAATTATTAGGAAAAAAAATTAGATTACTGAGACATCAAAAAGGATGGAGTCAGGAAGACGTTGCTAAGCAACTAGACATCTCAATCCCTGCTTTCTCAAAAATTGAGACAGGAATTACAGATATTAATTTATCAAGATTAGAGCAAATATCTGCTTTATTTGATATGACTATCGTTCAGTTATTGACATATAACGATCCCGAGCAGGAAATTAAGAATGCTTCGGATTTAGAAGTTGCAACCAAAAAATTGCAAGATAGAGAAGTAGAGGTTATTGATTTACAGAAAAAAGTAATCGAACTTTACGAAGAGATTAGAAACGTTAAAAGTTTCGTCTAAAATAAAGAAAGCCTCATTTACGAGGCTTTTTTTATTTGTTTAAACTTTTTTACAGAGCCTCTGAAACCACTTCCTTCACCTCGGGCACCATTCTTTGTAATAAACTTTGTATGCCAGATTTCAGCGTAATTGTTGATGAAGGACACCCACTACAAGACCCTCTAAGCTCAACTGTCACAATACCCTCTTCAAAAGATTTGTAACTAATTGCACCACCATCTTGTTCAACAGCAGGTCTTACATAATCATTTAAAATTTGCTGAATTTTGATTTCAGTTTCAGTTCCTACGAAAGTAACTTCTTCATCCGAGGCATTTTCCTGAACCGAATATTCTGATTCTACGGCACCTTTAACAAATTCCTTTAGTATAGGTTCAATGTCAGTCCAATCTGCATCTTCTGTTTTAGTAACTGTTACAAAGTTGCTTGCGAAAAAAACACCATTTACAAAATTGAATTTGTAGAGTTCCGCAGCAAACTTCGACTCTTCAGCACTTTGTTTTGTTGCATAGTCAACACTTCCATTTATCAACAGCTTATTTACAATGAATTTCATTGTTGCTGGATTAGGAGTAGACTCTGTATATACTGTGATATTCATAATCAATTTATTTATACATCAAAAGTACTCATCTTAAAATCGAAAGAAAGGATACCCTTTTTGTTTTTACCTATCAATGACTTTTAGATTCCAGTATAATTGTGAGGATTTATATTTAAAAGTTCAGTTTTAATTTCTTCACTAACATTTAAGCTCGAAACAAATTCTGCAATCAACTTACCATCCATTTTTTGATTAGTCCTGGTCAAAGCTTTCAAAGCTTCGTATGGGTTTGGATAATTTTCTCTTCTTAATACAGTTTGAATAGCCTCGGCCACAACAGCCCAATTATCTTCTAAATCTTGTTGAATTTTTTTCTGGTTTAATAAAAGTTTATTCAAACCTTTTATGGTTGATTTAATAGCAATTATGGAATGCGCAAACGGAACACCAATATTTCTTAATACTGTTGAATCAGTTAAATCTCTTTGTAGCCTACTCACGGGTAGTTTAGCTGCTAAATGCTCGAAAAGTGCATTTGCAATACCAATATTTCCTTCGGAGTTTTCAAAATCAATAGGGTTAACTTTATGCGGCATAGCCGATGAACCAACTTCGCCTTCTTTTATTTTTTGCTTGAAGTAATTCATAGAGATATATGTCCAAAAATCACGATCTAAATCAAGAATAATATTATTAATTCTTTTTAAACCATCAAATTGAGCTGCTAAATAATCATAATGATCAATTTGTGTGGTGTTTTGTGCTCTTTTTAATTTTAAAACATCTTCAACAAAGTTATTTCCAAAATTTTTCCAGTTTACGAGTGGGAAAGCAACATGGTGAGCATTAAAATTTCCAGTAGCACCGCCAAATTTGGCGCCATATGGAATAGTTTTTAGAAGAATAATCTGGTTTTCCAATCTTTCTACAAATACCATAATTTCTTTGCCTAAACGAGTAGGTGACGCCGGCTGACCATGTGTATGAGCAAGCATGGGGATGTGTCGCCATTCTTTGGCTAGAGTCTCTAAAGTATTTACCAATTCCTGAATTTGTGGGTAGTAAACCAACATCATCCCCGTTTTAAAAGAATAAGGAATTGCTGTATTGTTGATGTCTTGAGAGGTTAAACCAAAATGGATATATTCTTTATAGGCACTTAAACCCAACTTATCAAACTTATTTTTTATGAAATATTCAACTGCTTTTACATCATGATTAGTGGTCTTTTCAATTTCTTTTACTTCTAGCAAATCTTCATTAGAAATTGAACTTACAATCTTTCTAAGAGACTCGTAATAATCTTTATCGAAATTTTTTAAAGCAGGTAATGGTAATTCGCAAAGTGCAATAAAATATTCTATCTCAACAAAAATACGGTAGGTAATCAGTGCTGCCTCAGAAAAGTAAGCGCCTAAATTTTTTGTCTGTTGATGGTATCGTCCGTCTATTGGAGAAATGGCATTAAGCGTAGAAAAACTCATGTTATTTTGATTTGAGCCGCAAATTACAAAAATGGATGGTTTTAATGAATTCGCATATTTTATTTATCGCTAATTGTCAAAATATCATCATGAAAGAAATTTATCACGAAATTAGTTTTGGAAACTTTGGAAATGATAAAAGTTTCCATAGTTTTGCTTGGATTTTAAAATAATGGAAAATACGGAAGAACATATCTTAACAGTGGCAGAAAAACTTTTTATGAAGTTTGGAATGCGGAGT
>JBKJLB010000423.1:0-3027 GCA_046597075.1 Pelobium sp. | reverse complement strand
AAAGACTTAAATATTTATGATTCGCAAGGCGTAAATTATACTCAAGAAATACTGGATAATCCATACTATAATTTAGTTGCAGTAGCTTGGAATTTAGATAAAACCAATCTAAAAGCTTTAGGAGATATAAATGCAATTGCTATAAATGCGGTAGAAAACTTTAATATTCGCACTATTTTATTGACTTCAAACGCTGCTCAAGATGCCGCTAAACTTTCAAAAGATTTAAAATTAATGACAGAAGTTTTTTATGCTGATGCAGTTCCTTTAAAAAGTATGGTGCGGTCAAATCCGGGATTAATATTATTAAAAGATGGCGTGATAATTAAGAAATGGCCGTCATCTGCTTTGCCTGATTACAATAATTTAGTAAAAGAGTATTTTAGTAAAAGCGAATGATCAAATACATACTTCAAAAGCTTTTATATGGATTCGCTGTTTTAGCTGGGGTAGTTGTTGTGGTATTTTTTCTTTTCAATATTTTGCCAGCCGATCCTGCTAGGATGACACAAGGGCAGCGGTCGGATGTACAATCTTTAGAAGCCGTAAGAAAAGAATTTGGTTTAGATAAACCAGTTTCAGTTCAATTTTTATACTACATTGATGATCTCTCACCAATAGCAATTCACGACGCAGATTCTGCTTCTCAAGCGAAATATCACTATCAAAAACTATTTAATATTAATCAAACCCAAGCACTAGTTTTAAAATTCCCTTACTTAAGAAAATCTTATCAAACCAAAAGAGATGTAACTGCTATTTTAGCAGAGACAGTGCCCAATACCATGATGCTAGCTTTTACAGCGATGTTAATGGCTACTGTTTTGGGTATATTTTTGGGAGTTATAGCGGCTGTTTATAAAGACACTTGGATAGATCAGTCGGCAATTGCAGGGTCGATTTTAGGTATTTCAGCTCCATCTTTTTTTGCTGGGATTATTATTGCTTGGTTATTTGGTTTTCTTTTAAGCGATTATACAGGTTTAAACATGTCGGGAAGTTTATACGATTACGATCCTTTTAATGGAGAAGTTTTGGTTTGGAAAAACCTAGTCTTGCCAATGGTTACGCTAGGACTTCGCCCTTTAGCAATCATCATGCAATTAACCAGAGGAGCGATGCTGGATGTGATGCAGCAAGATTACATCCGTACAGCAAAAGCAAAAGGATTAGGCAGAAAAGCAATTATCTTCAAACATGCCTTAAAAAATGCTTTAAACCCAATCGTTACAGCTGTTTCTGGTTGGTTTGCGTCATTATTGGCAGGTTCTTTTTTTGTAGAGTATATTTTTGGCTTCAACGGATTAGGAAAAGCTACGGTAGATGCGCTAGAACTTGCCGATTTACCAGTTATCATGGGTGCAATTCTATTCATCGCCTTTATTTTTGTTATCATTAATATTCTAGCTGATATCTTGTATGCAGTTTTAGATCCTAGAGTAAAGTTATATTAAGAATGTCTCAAATCTCCAATCAAAAAATATTTCTCATCGGTTTTATGGGATGCGGTAAAAGCAAATTGGGCAAAGGTTTGGCGCTTAAATCCAATCGCCCATTTATAGATTTAGATGAGTTGATAGAGTCACAAAGTCAAATGACAATTCCTCAGCTTTTTACGATAGTGGGAGAGCAGGGTTTTAGAGAAAAGGAACGAGAAGTTTTACAAAATGCCACGTTTGCAAATGACATAATTATTGCGACTGGAGGTGGTGCCCCCTGTTTTTTTGATAATATGGAGTGGATGAATAGTAACGGAATAACAGTTTTTATTGACTCGCCCGTAAAGGTTTTAGCAGATAGATTAATTAATGCGAGGGTAGAAAGACCTTTGGTAAAAGGGAAAAGCTATGAAGAGTTGATTGAGTTTATTGATTTAAAGTTGAAAGAACGTCGACCTTTTTATGAACAAGCTAAAATCATTTTAAAAGGTATGGATTTAAATGCGGAGATCTTAATGCAAGCGTTGGAAGAAAACGAATGATTTGATCTTAAGCAAGATAGTTATTAAGGCACAAATCTTTATCAAATTAAATAAACCGCATCTTCTTCGTTATTCTCGTCTAAAATAACTGATACATGTTCTTTTAAAACAGTAGAAAGTTCTAAGCCCACAAAGTCTGTTGCCACTGGGAAATTCTTGTGACTACGATTAATTAAAACTACTGATCTTAATTTCTTTAAAGGGATATTAAGAAATACACCTAATCCATAAGCTATCGTTCTGCCACTATTCAGCACATCATCAACTAAAATAATAACCTTGTTTTCACATTCTTGAATAGGTACATCAATTGCCGATTCTAATTTTGAACTTTCCTTATTCAGTTCAATTTTAACCATCTTTATTTTAATAGTAGATATCTGAGAAAGTACTGTCTCCAGTCTTTTGGCTAAACGATAACCTCTTGAAATTACTCCAGCTATAATGATTTCTTTTTCATCAAAATTATCTTCTAAAATTTGAAAAGCAATTCTATTAATTTTTTGCTGAATTTGGGTATGATTAAGGATAAGCACTTTCTTTGAAGACATAACACAGATTTTGTTTAAAATTAGTGATTTATCCCAAAAGCTGTAAATTTTTTCTCAAATGATGTAACTTATTATAAGCAACGGGCGTCTGATAAATGAAAGATTTAATAAATCTTAAAAGACCAAACACTTTAAATTAAAATATTATGATGAATCCTAAAATATTGAAAGCTTTGTTAAGTTGCTTTTTAATTTTTATAAGTGCAGCTACTTTACTAGCACAAGAAATTGAAAAAGTGGTTAATATCAATAACTTTAATGGCGTTATTGTGTCCTCTGGTATAGATTTATACCTCAGTCAAAGTAGTTCTGAAAAAGTAATTTTAAAAGGAACTAAGGACATAATGCAAAGAGTAAAAGTTTCTAAAACCGCTGATGGGGTGTTGAAATTTGAAATCGAAAATGGATTTAACTGGGGAAATTGGAGTTTCGGTAAGAATGAAAATATAAAGGCATTCATTTCTTTTACAACATTAAATAGTTTGTTTGCTTCTG
>JBKJLB010000270.1:0-4280 GCA_046597075.1 Pelobium sp. | reverse complement strand
ATGCGAACACTGGCGATTATACAATTATATACAACACCTTACAAAAAGATACTTCAAATTCTGCCAAAGAAGCGGTAGAACACATATATAGACAATTACGTAACGCCGAACCACCTGATGAGGAAACTGCTCGTGGTATCATCGATCGTTTATTCTTCTCGGATAAGCGTTATGATTTAGGTGATGTAGGTCGTTACAGAATCAATCGTAAATTAAAAATGGACACCCCAGTTGAAACTAAGGTTTTAACGAAGTTAGACATCATTGCGATTGTTAAATATTTGATCAAATTAATCAACTCTAAAGAAGATGTGGATGATATTGATCACTTATCAAACAGAAGAGTTAGAACTGTTGGAGAACAATTATATGCTCAGTTTGGTGTTGGATTAGCCCGTATGGCTAGAACAATCCGTGAGCGTATGAACATCCGTGACAACGAGGTGTTTACCCCAACAGATTTAATTAATGCCCGTACACTATCATCAGTAATTAACTCTTTCTTCGGAACTAATCAGTTATCTCAGTTCATGGATCAAACTAATCCATTGGCAGAGATTACGCACAAACGTCGTTTGTCAGCATTAGGTCCAGGTGGTTTATCACGTGAGAGAGCTGGTTTCGAGGTACGTGACGTTCACTATACGCACTATGGTCGTTTATGTACCATTGAAACTCCAGAAGGTCCAAACATTGGTTTGATTTCTTCTCTTTGTGTTCATGCTAAGATTAATAACTTAGGTTTTATCGAAACTCCTTACCGTAAAGTTAACGACGGTGTGGTTGTTGTTGATCAACCAGTTACTTATTTATCTGCTGAAGATGAAGACGGAATGACCATTGCCCAGGCAAATGCGCAATATAGCGATAAGGGTGTTTTTGAAGACAATAAAGTTAAAGCAAGATACGAAGGTGACTTCCCTGTAATCGATCCTGAAAAGTTAGATTACATTGATATTGCTCCAAATCAGATTACTTCTATTGCAGCATCTTTGATTCCTTTCTTAGAGCATGATGATGCGAATAGAGCCTTAATGGGTTCTAACATGCAACGTCAGGCTGTTCCTTTATTACGTCCACAAGCGCCAATTGTTGGTACTGGATTAGAAGGAAGAGTTGCTCGTGATTCAAGAACATTGATTAACGCAGAAGGAAACGGAGTTGTTGAGTATGTTGATGCTAATAAAATCACCATCAAATACGAAAGAAATGATGATGATAGATTGGTTTCATTTGAAGGCGAATCTAAAAGTTATGACTTAATTAAATTTAAGAAAACCAACCAAAGTACTTGTATCAATCTAAAACCAATCGTTAAGAAAGGTCAGAAAGTTGAAAAAGGACAGGTATTATGCGAAGGTTATGCAACACAAGACGGAGAATTAGCATTAGGTATCAATTTAAAAGTTGCTTTCATGCCTTGGCAAGGATACAACTTTGAGGATGCGATTGTAATCTCTGAAAGAGTTGTTTCTCAAGATATATTTACTTCTCTACACATCGAAGAATTTGAATTAGAAGTTCGTGATACGAAACGTGGAGAAGAAGAATTGACACCAGATATTCCTAACGTTTCTGAAGAAGCTACTAAAGATTTAGATGAGCATGGAATTATCAGAGTAGGTGCTGAAGTTCAAGAAGGTGATATTTTAATTGGTAAGATTACTCCAAAAGGAGAATCAGACCCATCTCCAGAAGAAAAATTACTAAGAGCAATCTTTGGTGATAAAGCTGGTGACGTGAAAGATGCATCTTTAAAAACTCCTCCATCTATTAAAGGTGTGGTTATCGATTCTAAATTATTCTCTAGAGCGAAGAAAACTTCTAAAGCAGAAGAGAAAGCGATGTTAGAGAAATTGGATGCTAAGCATGAAAAAGCAGTTAGAGAACTGAGAGAAAGCTTAGTAGACAAAATGTTCACCATCGTAAATGGTAAAACTTCACAAGGAGTTTATAATGTGTACAAAGAGCTATTGATTGCTAAAGGTGTTAAATTCACTCAGAAGCTGTTGATGGAATTAGATTATAATCACATCAATCCAACAAAATGGACTACTGATGATGATAAAAATGATTTAATTAAAACTTTATTACACAACTTCGGTATCAAAACTAATGAAGAATTAGGAGCATACAGAAGAGATAAATTTGCTATCAGTGTTGGAGATGAATTGCCATCAGGTATTGTTCAAATGGCTAAAGTTTATGTTGCTAAAAAACGTAAACTAAAGGTTGGAGATAAGATGGCTGGTCGTCACGGTAATAAAGGTATAGTTGCTCGTATCGTAAGAGACGAGGATATGCCTTTCTTATCAGATGGAACTCCAGTAGATATCGTTTTAAATCCTCTTGGTGTACCTTCTCGTATGAACTTGGGACAGATTTACGAAACTGTTTTAGGTTGGGCAGGTAAAGAATTAGGATTAAAATTTGCTACGCCAATTTTTGATGGTGCTTCTCATGATGAGGTAGAAGGATATGTGAAACAGGCTGGTGTACCAGAATCAGGAAGAACTTATTTATACAATGGTTTAACTGGTGATCGATTTGATCAACCAACAACGGTAGGTATTATCTACATGTTGAAATTAGGCCATATGGTAGACGATAAGATGCATGCCCGTTCTATCGGACCGTATTCATTAATTACACAACAACCATTAGGTGGTAAAGCACAATTTGGTGGTCAGCGTTTTGGTGAGATGGAGGTTTGGGCATTAGAAGCATTTGGTGCATCAAACATCTTACAAGAAATCTTAACTGTTAAATCTGATGATGTGGTAGGAAGAGCTAAAACTTACGAAGCAATCGTAAAAGGCGAAAACTTACCAACTCCAGGTGTTCCAGAATCATTCAACGTATTGGTTCATGAACTAAGAGGATTAGGATTAGATATTACATTAGACTAATAAGTTCAAAGTTTAAAGTTGAAAGTTCAAAGTGTCACAGCTTAACTTTCAACTTTTGACCTTTAACTTTCAACTTTAAAGAAAGAATATGTCTTACAAAAAGGATAGTAAAATCAAAAGTAATTTCACTTCAATTACCATTAGTTTATCTTCTCCAGAAGCGATTTTAGAGAGATCAAGCGGTGAAGTGTTAAAGCCTGAAACCATTAATTATAGAACTTACAAGCCTGAGCGTGATGGTCTGTTTTGTGAAAGAATTTTTGGTCCGGTAAAGGATTACGAATGTCATTGCGGTAAATACAAAAGAATCCGTTACAAGGGAATCGTTTGTGATCGTTGTGGTGTTGAAGTAACTGAGAAAAAAGTACGTCGTGAGCGTATGGGACACATCAACTTGGTGGTTCCTGTTGCACATATCTGGTACTTTAGATCTTTACCAAACAAAATTGGTTACCTTTTAGGTTTACCAACTAAAAGATTAGATTTAATCATCTATTACGAAAGATATGTAGTAATCCAAGCTGGTCAAATGGCTGATGAGGGTATTGCTTACATGGACTTCTTAACAGAAGAAGAATATTTA
Source organism: Pelobium sp. (assembly GCA_046597075.1). Lineage (GTDB taxonomy): Bacteria > Bacteroidota > Bacteroidia > Sphingobacteriales > Sphingobacteriaceae > Pseudopedobacter. The sequence continues at coordinate 788 of JBKJLB010000270.1, read as the reverse complement.
GATATCTTAGATAAATTACCTAAGGAAAATCAGTATTTGGATGATAAAGATCCAAATAAATTCATCGCTAAGATGGGTGCTGAAGCTTTAGAAGACTTATTATCTAGATTAGACTTAGATCAGTTGTCTTATGATTTACGTCACCAAGCAGCTAACGAAACTTCTCAGCAACGTAAAAACGAAGCTTTAAAACGCTTACAAGTTGTAGAAGCTTTCCGTGATGCTAAAACACGTATTGAGAATAACCCAGAGTGGATGATTGTTAAGATTGTTCCTGTTATTCCACCAGAATTGCGTCCATTAGTACCTTTAGAAGGTGGTCGTTTTGCGACTTCAGATTTAAATGATTTATACAGAAGAGTCATCATCCGTAACAATCGTTTAAAAAGATTGATGGAAATTAAAGCGCCAGAAGTAATCTTACGTAACGAAAAACGTATGTTACAAGAAGCTGTAGATTCATTATTTGACAACTCACGTAAAGTGAATGCTGTTAAAACTGAAGGTAACAGAGCATTAAAATCATTATCAGATATTTTAAAAGGTAAGCAAGGTCGTTTCCGTCAAAACTTATTAGGTAAACGTGTAGATTATTCAGCACGTTCTGTAATTGTTGTAGGCCCTAACATGAAACTTCATGAGTGTGGTTTACCTAAAGATATGGCCGCAGAGTTGTTTAAACCGTTCATCATTCGTAAGATGATTGAAAGAGGTGTGGTTAAAACGGTAAAATCTGCGGCCATATCTTTAGGTAAACCACACTCATGAAGTTTCATGTTAGGGCCTAC
>JBKJLB010000014.1:0-4671 GCA_046597075.1 Pelobium sp. | reverse complement strand
TCTCCTTTTTCAACCTCAAGCTTCACATTATAAACTGTAGACTTGGAAGCTCCTTTCTTTATAATTTGACCTTCTTTCCTACCATAATACTTATCTAAATCTCCTCTAATTTCATAGTCTGATTTTTTGTCTAGATCAAATGAAAATCCTCCATTTATATCAGATAAAGTATTTATTTCTTCACCAGTGTTCTTGTTTAATAGATTCACTTTTACATTAGAAATAGGAAGTGAATCTTCTTTGCTCACAACAGTCCCATTTACTGTAAAAAATAATTCTTTAGGGCGAGTGCTGAATTGATAGATATCGTCTCCACCTTTTCCTCCGTCTCGATTTGATGAAATAAAACCAGTAACATTATCTTTAAAATACATGATTCCAAAATCATCTTTGGAAGAATTTATTGGAGCTTTCAGGTTTTCAGGTTCTGTCCAGTTATTTTTATCTCCCGTAGAAGAAAATACATCTAAACCGCCTATAGTGATGTGACCTCTTGAAGAGAAAAATAACTTTCCATCATTTCTAACATAAGGAAAAACCTCATCTTGAGAAGTATTGACTTTTGGGCCACAATTTATAGGTTTTGACCAGCCAGATCCAGTTTTTTCTGAATAGAATAGATCCATACCACCTAAAGTGCCAAGCATATCTGATGCAAAATAAAGTGTTTTCCCATCAGGGCTTAAAGCTGGATGTTCGATAGAATAAGTATAAGGACTATTATAAGGAAATGGTAGCGCTGCAGACCAAATTCCTTTTTGTTTAATCGAATAAAATATCGTTTTTTTCATAACGATGTTTTTTGATTTTCCATTCTGATTTGCATCATTTATCTCACCTGCTTTGGTGAAATAAAGTACATTTCCATCTTTTGATATACTGGCAGATCCTGTATGATATTGATTGTTAATTTGCTCGGGCATTAAAGAAAATTTTAGATTCTCATATAAAGAATCATTTTCGTTTACAGCTTGATAAAGTTTTAAAAACGGATTACCCGTCCAACCGTAAATTTTCTTTTTGTTTTGTTTATTAATGTCTGTTAGAAACGCTCTGTCAGAAACAATTAAAAAGCCTTTATCATATGCAATTGGAGAGAAATCAGCATATTGAGTATTAAATCCAGCTTTATTTTCAATTTTGATATTAGCATCAGGATTTTCAAGCCACATTCTTGCTGCATCGCAACCATTTGCCAATTTTACAGCTTCGTCACTTTTAGATGGATTGCGTTCAGCATAAATTAAATAGTTTAGTTTAGCTTGCTCAAATTTTGTGTTCTGCTTTAAAATATCAGCATAATACAGATAGTTAATAGGATCAAAATTTGGGAACGACAAAACCTTTGCGTAAGTCTTTTCGGCCTTTTCAATTTGGTTAGTAAATCTATAGCAATTGGCTAATTTTTGAGCAACTTCTAAAGTGGGCTTTTGGCTCAGCAGTTTTTCAAAAATCTTAATAGCGTATTGATACTCATATTTCTCATAATACTTATTAGCCTTTCCTAAATCATCAGATAAAAGGGTTAACGGAATTAAGTAAATAGTAATTCCAAAGGCAAAAAAAATGATAAAGAGTTTTTTAATATTCATATTATTAAAAATATCTTGGTGAGAGGACACTTAGGTCTCTTTTTGGACCTAAGGTTAAAGATAAAGAAACTTCATGGGTAGGACCCGCGTAGCCTTTTAAAGAAGATAATGTATGATCATAGGCATAACCTAATCTCCACATTTTCCCTGCATAAAGCTCAACTATTCCAACCAATGCATTTTGTGATTTAATATTACTCGCTACACCTCTTTTCTTTAAAAGGTTGACCGATGTTCGGTAAGAAACTCCTAACCAAACTTTATCTCCTAAAAGAAAGAAATTATTGATATCCAAATTAGATGGGCCTTTGGTATCTTCTTTAATTAAAAATGAAGGCTTAAATTTTAAGAAATCGTTAACTGGGTATAAATATCCTGCTGTCAAGAAAAAGTGTCTTCCTTGTTTAGCAATTTGGTTTTGAGTTCCTGATTGGTTATTTAAAATATCTGAGAAAAGGTTGGTAGTAGATAACCCAACATAAAACAACTCACTACTGTAGTGAACGCCAACTCTAGCATCTGGTGCGATAAAAGATGTTGTTTTACCATAATTAAAATTAGGGTCGTTAGGATCATCTGTATTTGCGTCAGACCCATCGAAGGCGTATTGTCCAACACCTACTCCTAATCCAAAAGATAACCTATCGTCTTCGCCAACTGGCAATCTGTAAGCGTAATTAATATATGCTGATGATTGTCTTTGCAAACCAATTTTATCATTAACGACGCTTAAACCTAAACCAACTCTGTCATTGAAAAAGCTTCCATCTAAAATAATTGATTGTGTTTGTGGACCTCCATCAATACCAACCCACTGCACCCTAGTTAAAGCACTAATATTCAAAACTTCTTTGTATCCAGCATAGGCAGGGTTTATTACCAAGCTATTAAACATATACTGACTATACTGAGCATCCTGTTGTGCTTTAGCGAAATATGCAGTCGATAAAAATAAGACTGTAAAAACTAGATTTTTATTTATTTTAATCATTTTTAAGCAGTGTTATGAAGCCTTTATAAACTTTAAATTCTCCGTTAACAGTAACTTTTAATAGGTAGAAGTATGTTCCGTTATTTAGCCCAATACCATCCCATGCATTTGAGTTATTGTAACCTTTAACTTTTAAAACTTCATTTCCCCATCTATTCATTATGGTCAAATCATTGTCTGGAAAAAGATCGATGTTTTTAATTTCCCATTTATCATTTATACCATCACCATCAGGCGTAAAGCTGTTAAAAAATGTTAGCAGCTCGTTTTTGGAAGCTGATGATGACATCGCTATTGGCAAAGAATTAATTTTTTGAATGGATGAATAGGTCATCACTTGGTTTAGTTGTGTATTGGTGCCACTAAACGATTGTGAATTAGCTATACCAGCTTTTTCCCATAGGTTGAACCTTACCCAATTAACAATTTGATTGAAGTCCCCATCACCTGGATTATTGTAATAAAAGCTAAAATCTGCTGGGCTATTTCCAGTAGGCTGATCTAGAATGTGAAAATAAAGGGAGTTTAATTCCTTAACATCGAATCTTTTACTATTTCTATCAAACCCTTCTGTTGTTGGATCTTTATATGAAAAATTAGCGCCAAAAGTATTATTGGTATTGTCTTTTGCTTTGGCAGACACAGGACGATAAACTAAGTTTCCTGATAATCTTGAGCCTAATGGGAATAGATAATCTGATTGAGTGTTGGTGTTTCTGTATAAAAATCCACGGTTATCAGTGCTTACAAATCCGGTGGTTACAGATATTGCGTTATTGTTGTTGTCAAGAATAAATAAATTATTATTATCTGCAGCGAGCTCTCTATCATTTAAAGTCAATATGCCATTTACAGATGAATTGATTAATAATCTCTTAATACCAGTCCCTGATAAGGTGACATTTGGGAATATAGTAGCTTGTGTACCCCCAATTGTTTGATCAGCCCCACTGAAAATAACATTACCTGACGAAATAATATCGAATGCACCCAGAATATCATCGTTTAACCAATTACCGCTTATGTTTAGGTCTCCTAAATTATTAATGGAACCACTTTGGTTAATGAAATCCCCATCTACAAAAACGTTTCCCCCTGCAGATATGTAAAGAGTTGAACCATTATTTACAAATTGAGAATAGGTTTTTGAATTAAAAACGATAATCAAAATGAATAATAAAAAAGAAGGTAGAAGCTTGATTTTCATTCTTTATTTGACGATAACTAACTCGATATTACCTAGAGAAACAGATATTGGAGCATTAGTAGCATTATAAAAATTAACTTCAATCTGATTAGTTGCAGTAACCCTAGAATAGGAAATAATAATGCCGTTTGGTAGGCCATTTCTTGGCGAACAGAATGCTGCATTTCCGACTACAGCTCCAGAAAATGCGAATGTTCTTGAAACTGAGCTATTTGCCGAAATATTGAAAGATGGTTGATTTGCAATCGTTACTTTGTTAGCATTCTTTAAGTTTACAGGGCTTGAAGCGGTAAATCTCACCCAATTATCACTTAAATCTTTTTGATAAACATCGCCTGTGACATTATCTAAATATAAATCTGATGCTTTTCCAGTGCTATTAACCGGATTGCCATTACCAGCGTACCAAACAGTTCCCTCGTTACCTGAGCCTGCAGCAACTAAATCATTCCATTTTATACCATCCCAGTAATTGAATTTTAATGTTGTGTTATTATAGATAATCAGGCCGTTTGCAGCAGCATTTATTCTTGGCGTTAGGATATCTCTTTGAGCTGAAGACAAGCGAGGTAATAAGGCGCCTTTAGTTGTTGATGAGATGTCTAGAATGGCATTTGCGTTAGGAGTAGTAGTCCCAATACCAACAGAACCACTTGTTTGTGCTGATATTCCGTTGTTTAAACCTAGGATTAAAATAAAAAAGACGATAGTTTTTGAATTCAAGAAGCCTATCGAAAGACGACGAATCTTTTGTAATGTGTTTTGCATGAATTTCTTGGTAGATGATAATTCAAAGTTATAAAGATTTACAACTTTAAGAAAAATTATTTTTTAAAAAAGTAAAGACTTTTAAAACTGTTTTATTTTATAGTGTTTTCAAC
>JBKJLB010000243.1:0-4126 GCA_046597075.1 Pelobium sp. | reverse complement strand
AACGATTCCAGCAACATTTAAAGTTCCAGAACGCATACCACGTTCGTGGCCACCACCATCCATTTGTGAAGGTAACTTCTCAAATGGATGGTGGTGGCCACGAACGTGGTATGCGTTCTGGAACTTTAAATGTTGCTGGAATCGTTGGTTTAGGTAAAGCCTGCGAGCTATGCTACAATGAAATGGAAGAAGAAGCTACAAGATTATCTGCATTAAGAGATAAACTAGAAAGTAACTTAACCGTGTTAGAAGAATCATATGTAAATGGAAACCAATCACATAGATTACCTCACACAGCAAATATATCATTCAAATACGTTGAAGGTGAAGGATTAATGATGGCGATGAAAGACATGGCTGTTTCTTCAGGGTCAGCTTGTACTTCAGCATCTTTAGAACCATCTTATGTTTTAAAGAGCTTAGGTTTGTCTGATGATTTAGCGCATTCTTCTATCCGTTTTGGATTAGGAAGATTCTCGACAGAAGAAGAAGTTGATTTCGCTATTGAGAACACTAAAAAAGCAGTTATTCACTTAAGAGAACTTTCTCCGTTATGGGAAATGTTTAAAGAAGGCATAGATCTTGATTCTATTGAGTGGGCAGCACACTAAAAAAAATTACGATTGGAGATTTTAGACTTACGATTGAACTCTCCAATAAAATAAATCAAAAATCGTAAATCATAATTCAAAAATTATAAAGACATGGCATATTCAGATAAAGTAATTGATCATTATAGCAATCCAAGAAACGTTGGAACACTTGACAAGTCAAAGAAAAGTGTAGGAACAGGTTTAGTTGGCGCACCAGAATGTGGTGACGTAATGCGTTTACAAATTGAAGTAGACGAAAACAATGTAATCACTGATGCTAAATTCAAGACTTTTGGATGTGGTTCGGCAATTGCTTCTTCTTCTTTAGCTACAGAATGGTTAAAAGGAAAATCAATAGATGATGCTTTAACGATTGACAATATGGATATTGTTGAAGAGTTAGCATTGCCTCCGGTTAAAATCCACTGTTCTGTTTTAGCAGAAGATGCGATTAAATCAGCAATTAACGACTACCGTGTAAAAAACGGAATGGAAGCTATCGTATTAGAAAAATCACATCATTAATCGTATTGCGATATTAGTATTGCGTAATGCGAAAAGCATTTAGCGCTATACCCAATACGCAAATCTCAATACAAAATAAAATGGTAACTGTAACAGATAAAGCAAAAAATAAGATAGAAGAGCTAATCAAAGATTCAGGATTGGATGAATCTTACTTCCTGCGGGTTTCTGTAAAAGGTGGTGGGTGTTCTGGATTATCCTACAACATGGATTTTGATAATGAAACCCAAAAAGGTGATCAGGATTTTGAAGATAAGGGGTTAAAAATTGTGCTAGACATGAAATCTTTCCTTTATTTAGCCGGCACAGAATTAGACTTTTCTGATGGATTGAACGGTAAAGGTTTTAACTTTATTAATCCAAACGCATCAAGAACTTGTGGATGCGGAGAAAGTTTCTCTGTTTAAAAATATTTGTAAAATTTTTATAAAGGGTGCCTGATTTCAGGTACCCTTTTTGTATTTTTAAAAATAATCCTATTATTGTCATTCTTACCTAAATTATTTAACGCAAATATTGAAACATGGAATTGATTAATCAATTTACTACTATCCCTCAGTTACTTAGGAATGTGGTAAAGAACATACACTCAGAAAACGATACTTTCTTAATCAGAAAGGTTAAAGATATTTGGGAAGAAACCAGTTTTAAAGATACTTTAGCTTACGCCGATGCGATTTCTTCTTACTTTTTGGAGATTGGAATTAACAAAGGTGATCGTTTAGGTTTTATTATAGAAAATTGTCCAGAATACGTTTATTACGATCAAGCTTTACAACAGATTGGAGCAATCAACACTTCTATATATCCAACCCTTTCTGAAACCGAAATAGCTTATATTTTAAATGATTCAGGTGCGAAAACCCTTTTGGTAGGAAGCCCTTTTTTGTTAAAAAAGGTGATTAAAATAGCTGATCAATGTCCAGAATTAATCAGAATCATTCCTGTTTTTGATGACTTTGAAAAAATCACTGATAAGGCAGATTTAGATACGGGTGTTGTTAGTTTAAATCAAATTATTGAAGAAGGGAAATCAAAGTTAGCAGAATATCAAAAAACGATTGATCAAAGAAGAGCAGAAGTTGTACCTTCAGATATTTCGGCACTAATATATACATCCGGAACTACCGGAACACCAAAAGGCGTAATGCTGACACATTCAAATTTTGTTGAAAACGTTAAAGTTTGTTTAGAGCAAATTCCTGTAATTGACGAGAACGAGACATTTTTATCCTTTTTACCACTATCTCATGTTTTCGAACGCACTGCAACATACCATGTTTGTTGCGCAAAAGGCTGTAAAATAGCTTTTGCACAAAGCTTAGAGCTATTGGCTAAAAACATGGGTGAAGTAAAGCCTACTGTAATGTCTTGCGTTCCTAGATTATTAGAGAAAATACATGATAAAGCCATTAAAGGTGGTACAGCTGCCGGAGGTACAAAAGCCAAAATATTTTTATGGGCCTTAGAAGTTGGTCAAAAACATCGGGAAATTAAAGAGGCTGGAAAAACACCAGGTTTATTAATTTCTGCAAAACATGCTATTGCCGAAAAATTAGTTTTTAGTAAAATTAAGGAAAAAACCGGTGGGAGATTGAAATTTATGATTTCTGGCGGAGCAGCTTTACCTAAAAATGTAGGAGAATTTTTTGGGAATTTAGGCATTAAGGTTTTAGAAGGATTTGGATTAACAGAGACTGCACCAGTGATGTCTGTAACCGAATATCATCGTCAGGTTTATGGAACTGTTGGACGAGTGATTCCAGGAATTGAAATTGGAATTCAAGATGTGGAAACTAAAAAATTCGTTTCTGTCCAAACACATCATACCTTTAAAGAGGATTATACTTGTGATGAAGGTGAAATATGTGTTCGCGGGCATTGCGTAATGAAAGGATATTGGAATAAACCTGAAGAAACTGCTGAAGTTATAGATCCTGATGGTTGGTTTCATACAGGTGATGTAGGTCGCTTTTATAAAGGAAATCTACAAATTACCGATAGAATTAAAAATATGTTGGTAAACGCTTATGGTAAAAATATTTATCCAACACCAGTTGAAAACACTTATTTAAAAAGTCCGAAAATTGAAGGTGTATTTTTAATTGGAGACAAAAAGGAATACGTCACTGCAATCATCACTCCAAATAGAGAAACCTTGCAGGAAGTTTTTGGATTAAAAGATTCTTTTTTTGATTTACCAGACATTTTTATTGACGATGACCAAATTGTGGATTGGATTAATCAGGACATTAGAAAATTTTCATCTGAGCTAGCAAAATTTGAACGGATTAAAAGTTTCATCATTAAAAGGAATCCATTTACTATAGAAGAAGGTGATATTACCCCTACCATGAAACCTAAAAGAAAAGTAATTGAAAAAAAATATGCCCCAGCCATAGAAGAAATGTATTTGGGGGTTGTGGAAACCGAATAATTTTTATTTTTCACTAAAATAGAATACAATAAGAGATATTTACGCTTTGGTGTGTTATGGAATCTTTCAATAAAAAACGTATTTATCTAAAGGTTTTCTTTTTCCTTTCGGGATTTTTATTTGCTTCTTGGGCATCAAGAATACCCACTATTAAAGCATCTTTAAATTTAAATGATGCGGAGTTAGGCTCATTATTACTAATCCTACCTATCAGCTCGTTAATAGGCCTGCCGTTTTCTGGAATCCTTATTTCAAAATTTAACACTCGAATACCCATTTTAGCTTCCATAGTACTACAAGCTTTCGCTTTAATTGGAATTGGCCTAGCGGGAAATATTTATATTCTTGGGGTTTCATTATTTTTTTTCGCATTTGCCATGCGAATTGCAAATATTGGAATCAATACACAATCAGTTAACCTTCAAAAATCGTTTACTAAACCAATAATTGGAAGTTTTCATGGGTTATGGAGTGTTGGTGGAATTTTAGGTACAGGTCTTACTTCTATCTTGTTAGCCGCCGAAGTTTCAATCAATTTTCATCTCATTATGGTAGGTATTTTTACCGTGGT
>JBKJLB010000019.1:0-2671 GCA_046597075.1 Pelobium sp. | reverse complement strand
AACGCTGACAGGGTTTGGAACCCTGTCAGCGTTTTCGGTCAGCGATTTAGGATCATTAAATCAATAAAGCATCAATTCGATGCGCCTGAACTTTCTTCTTTGTTGGTGACCAAGAGAAAACTGTAAAATGACCATCTTGAGAAGCTACCATGGCTAGCGCATCTGGTTGGTCATGAATAAATTGAGCTGCCGATAAATGTCGTGTTCCGCCCACTTCTCCAGCAAATTTTTCTTTAGCTTCTCCACCAATAATCGGCTCTATGTAAAGTAATCTCTCCACAGATTCGTTCCCTTTCTTACGGGTAATTTTAGATCCAAAAGTAAAAAGATGATGATTACGGCTCATCACCGTGGCGCCATCTACTGCTGTTAATCCAGCTAAATTTTCTACCTCACTTTTGAGGTTACTTTGCCAAATGAGTTGTCCAATCTCCTCCTGACTTTGATTCATCAAAGTAGCTAAAGACCCAAAAGAAGGAAAAACTGGATACTGTAAAGGATGAATAATTGACTTACGCCACTCGTCGGAATTTGGAGGCGTAACCAATAAAATACCACCTTGATGATGCGAACGCATAGAAACTGCCAATTGAATCAGCACATTTACTCCATCATTCCAAGAACAAGGAGAATCTAAATCTAATAAAGCAGTGACAATTGCCGGAGAATCTGCTGCCGTACCACAATCCTTATCAATAATCTTAACTTCATCACCTTTTAATACTGCTACGTTGGTGTACTTTCCAAAGCCATGCAAACGACGGTGTTTCACCACCAATAAGCCAGGTTCCGAAACATCTAAAACGAAACAATAATTAGGGACTTTTAAAGTCGTACCCCAAATGTAAAGCGCACCATTTTCTACCCAAATTGCCAAGTGCACTCCCGGGCGTTCGATTCCTGGCGCAATTTTCACTATGGTATCCGTGTTAAACGGCAAGCGAACGCCAAAGGAAAGCGGTTGCTCTGCTTCTTCTGGAGATAAAAATGCAATGGATATTTTTGGAGATTGTCCTTCTTCTTTTCTCAAACTTGACCAAAAAGCGACATTAATTATCGCCTCAATGGTTTCTCTATCAGGAGCAGGAGCTACATTTTTCTCGCCCTTTTCTAAAGCCGATGCAATTAGATTTTTAAAATGCGTTTCTAAATGAGTTGACGCAGATTTAGCTTCCTGTTAAGTGCTGTTATTCATGTTCACCAAATTTAGGTTTTTGTTCCTTAGCGCAGTTAGCAAAATTGACTTAGAAAAGTAAAATTACTCCTCTAACAATTTACTATCAATTTCTTTTGTGGCTTTGGCACCGAGTTTTCTCAGGGTCTCTACCCTGTTCACTAAATTTCCGCTTCCGTTGGTGAGTTTACCCATTGCTTCGCCATAAGCTTTTTGTGATTTGTCTAAGGTGTCGCCTACTTTCTGCAAATCGCCTACAAAACCTACAAACTTATCGTACAACTGACCGGCTTTTGTGGCGATATCAATGGCATTTTTAGTTTGCTGTTCTTGCTTCCAAATAGAAGCCACCGTTTTTAAAGTCGCCAATAAAGTAGATGGTGTTACAATCACCACCCTTTTGTTCCAAGCAAAATCAAATAAATCTAAATCATGCTGTACCGCAATGGCAAAAGACGATTCTATTGGTACAAAAAGCAATACAAATTCTGGTGAATTGATTTGATATAAGTCATGATAATTTTTTCCGCTTAAACCAGCGATATGCGATTTAATAGAATTGATGTGCTGCTTGATAAAGCCTTCTCGTTCTAAATCATTTTCTGCATTTACGACCCTTTCATAAGCCACTAAAGAAACTTTAGAGTCAATTACAATGTGCTTATCCTCTGGTAAGTAAATCACAACATCGGGTAATAAGCGACTGCCGTCTTCGGCTGTAAAATTACTTTGCTTGCTGTAATTAGTTCCTTCAATAAGGCCCGAGCCTTCCAGTAATTTGTCCAATACCATCTCGCCCCAATTCCCCTGTTTTTTATTATCGCCTTTTAAGGCTTTGGTTAAATTGGTCGCATCATCCTGAATTAATTTTGTTTGCTTAATGAGCTCATCTATGGTTCCTTTTAAAGTGAAACGTTCGGCAGCTTCGGCTTTATAAGTATTGTCTACTTTTTGTTCAAATGCTTTGATGTTTTCTTTTAGTGGGTTTAAAAGAATATCTAAATTGGTTTTGTTGGTCTCCGTAAATTCGGCAGTTTTAGCTTTAAGAATTTGATTGGCTACGTTCTCAAACTCAGTTTTTAAACGGACTTGCGATTCTTCTAAAAATACTTTTTGCTCTTGCAACCTTTCTCTTTGCGCTTTAAAAGATTCCTCGGCCTGTGACATCCGTTTTTTCTCAGTGGTGAGCTGCTCTATTAAATCGTTCTTTTCTAGCTCTAGCTTTTCTAATCTTTGGTTGAGCTTAGCCTCGATATCTAACTTCTCATCCAAAGCACCTTTCACCTTTTGTTCGCTCACCGCTAATTGAATTCTTAAGTTTTCTTGCTCCGCTTTAAGCTGATTAAATTCGGCAACATCAATTCCTGAGGCGGAAACTGGTCTTTTTAGAAACAGCACCACAGCAATCAATAAAACAACAACTGCAACAATAATTAAAGCAACATCCATAAGGTAAATTTATATTAATTTTTTAAAAGGATTCTAATAAACCCTACA
>JBKJLB010000371.1:0-4756 GCA_046597075.1 Pelobium sp. | reverse complement strand
ATGGGAAAAACCTAAAAGATTTAACTGCAGAAACTGGAAATCATCAAATTAGCTTTACACCATCTGAGCAGTACTTTATAGATACTTATTCTCAACCTGATGTTCCTCAAGTGAGCGTTTTAAAAGATTTGAGTGGAAAATTGATTACAGAATTAGCTAAAACTGATATCAGTAGATTATTAGCAACTGGTTGGAAAGCTCCAGCTCCAGTTAAACTCATTGCCGCTGATGGTAAAACCGATATTTACGGATTAGTTTTTACTCCTACACAAATGATTACTGGTAAAAAATATCCTGTAATTGATTATATCTATCCCGGTCCGCAGGGTGGAAGTGTTGGTAGCTGGTCGTTTTCGGCTTCCAGAGGTGATCATCAAGCTTTAGCCGAGTTGGGTTTTATTGTCGTTGTAATTGAGGGCACAAGCAATCCGCTTCGCTCAAAAAGTTTTCACGACATGAGCTACGGAAATATGTCGGTAAATACTTTGCCTGATCAAGTGACGGCTATTCAACAATTGGCTAAGACTTATCCAATGGATTTAGAGCGTGTTGGAATTTGGGGTCACTCTGGCGGAGGCTTTGCTACTGCAGCCGCCATGTTCAACTATCCCAATTTCTTTAAAGTTGGGATTTCCGAATCAGGAAATCATGATAACAGAAACTACGAGGATGATTGGGGCGAAAGATATGATGGCTTAATTGAAAATTCGGATTATGCTGCACATGCCAATCAGCTTTATGCAAAAAACTTAAAAGGTAAGCTCCTTTTAGCTCACGGTTTAATGGACGATAACGTACCACCAAGTAATACTTTATTAGTTGTAGAAGCTTTAGAAAAAGCTAATAAAGATTACGATCTAATAGTGTTTCCTAACAGCCGACATGGTTTTGGAGCTTTTGGTCCTTATATGATGCGAAGAAGATGGGATTATTTTGTTGAAAATTTGATGGGTAAAAGACATCCGAAGGAGTTTCCTTTGAGAGGTGCGAAGCAAGAATAGGATTTATTTTATGATGGTGTTTTAATCTTTCGTCAGAACGAGTTTTGTCGTAGAGGACCTTACGATAATTTTCCCAGAGTCCTTGAAAAGAGACTTTGTTCATACGGCTTTAACATCTCTTGTCTTCAATTTTACTTTAATAAAATCACATTGGCTACTTTTCTTTCGCCCTCGTGATCAAATTTTTTATTGTCTGATGGATGATTAACAATCCCTAAATCTTTTACATATAATCCGGTAGAACCGCCACCGTCTAAATTCAAAGCGGCATCGGCATTAAGCCACATAGAAATTTTAGCCAATTCGGTCATGCTCATTCCACCTGCAAATTCACTCCTTCCATCAACGGCAATAAAATATGATTTCCTTTTACTAACCACTAATAAAGAACGCGGATGCTTCGTCTTATTAAAAGCATCAGCTGTATCTATAGACATTATTTGGTGATGATAAACCACCAAGGGACCAGATAACATTACGTTTTCATCAGGCAGTTTTTGCTCCCAACCATCCTCTTCATTCCAATTTACAATACCGATTCTACCATTATTAATTACCACACCAGCATCAGCAAATAAAGTCCTCTTTCCGTTTGGCCGTTTAATACTCTGATTAATGACTTGATTATTCAACTTCAAAAAAGCAACCGACCCTCCATTCTTGGTATCGAAGAAAGTTCCATTAATAGCTGCCAAAGCATTATTTCTTTTGCCAAAATCACTGGTTAAAACCAAGTCTTTAGGCTCGTAATCAAAGCTAAATTTTAAGTTTTTTCTATTTTTGATTTCCAGCATGTTAACATATTTGCTACCACCAAAAAGTTGACTAAACTGATGTTGTTTCAATTTTACACCCGATGCTATTCTTTGTTTTTCCCACTTAGCTTTCACAAAAGTGAGCGAATCTGTCTGGCTAAAAGCCGACATAGAAATAAAGAGAGTAAAGGTGATGAATATCGATTTCATGGAACTAAAATAGTGTAATTTTTATCCTAATTTCTATTTTCATTGGCTTGACTAGCGTCTCCCAAGTTCACATGCTTTTTCACGATGCGTTTTCCTTCTTTTTTAACAGCTCCATCTTTTCTTAAGCCCCAAATTATATCACTTGCAAATTTCCTGCTTTCGTCTAAATCCACAATCGGCGAAGGATAATCTTTACCTATTTCACAATGATATAATTCTTGTTCCATTTGGCTGATTTTCCATGGCTCATAAATTAGATGCGGAGGAATATCTTTTAATTCGGGTAGCCATTGTTTTACAAAAACACCATCAGCATCATGCTCCTCAGCATTTTTTATTGGATTATAAATTCTAATTGTATTTACACCTGTTACTCCTGCTTGCATTTGAATCTGCGGATAATGAATGCCCGGTTCATAATCTAAAAATTGTTTTGCTAAAAAGAAGTTCAATTCACGCCAATCTTGCCAAAGGTTAAAAGTGAAAAACGATACTACCATGGCTCGCATCCTAAAATTAATATAACCAGTTGATACCAAGCAGCGCATACAAGCATCGACCAACGGAACGCCTGTTTTTCCTTCTTCCCAAGCTTTAATATATTCGTGGTTTTTTGGTTTGCTTAGCGCATCATAACCTTTATTTACATTCTCGAACTCCATACGACATTCGTTTTCAAATTTTTGTATAAAGTGGCAATGCCAATGCAAGCGTGACATAAAATTTGCAAGGTCTCTTTTATGATTTGATGTTTTATAATGTTGTTGCGTGTATCGATAAACCATCCTCATGGAAATGTTACCGTATGTTAAATGAGGTGATAAGCGACTGCAACTTTTTCTGCTCAAAGCTGGTTTAGAAATATGGTTACTATAATTTTGATGACGCTCTTTTACAAAAGTTTCTAGATAACGCCAAGCAAAAGTTTCACCCCCAGGTTGAAAATTTTTATTAGGAGCTGTGATTTCAACCGCTAAAATTTCGCCCTTTAGTGCCTCATAAAAATTAGCTTGAAGCTTAACGATATTCCACTTTTCTTCTTCCACAAATTTTGGAAATTCGGACATTTTATTTTCCCAATCTTGTTGCCAGTTTTTCCTTGATTTTAAGGCTCTGGTTATGCCAAACTGTTGGTATTGATTCCAAGTAATTCCCGCTGAATCACAAAATTTTTGAACCCAAATATCTCGGTCGTAAGTGACTTTATTTCCTGTTTCTTCGTGTGAAAAAATATGATTAATCTGATACTTTGATTGGATAGCTTTTAGAACCGTCTCCACTTCTTGATGAAAAATATAGATTTCACTTTGGATACCTTTCAGCTTATTCTGCATATCCATTAAAGATTGGTAAACGAAACGCCAATGACGCACATCACTATCGGCATAAGCCATTATCGAAGGCTCAAAACAATAAAGTAATAAAATTGGAAACTCACTTTTTTGGGCAAAATACAAAGCCTCATGATCAGTAAAACGAAGGTCTCGTTTAAACCAAACTAGGTTAATTTTCTCTTTTATATTATTGTCTCTTGTATTCATTTAAGCAATAATAAAAGAAGATTTATATAGAGATTGTTTGAGGGTTTGATTTATAATTACAAGATATGATATCAAGTAATAGTAAGGATCTAATGTAGTAAATAAATATTTTTTTACTCTACGTTCAAACAGGGTTCTTTGTGGAGTTGCCTATTTTATTTCATTCTGTGAAATTTATTGTCGTAAAATAATTTTAAATAATTGATTATTGGGCAAATAAATGTTTAAAATCTTCCATCCGTTCTTTGGGAATGCAATAAGTATTCAACCAACCATTTCCTGAGTAGAGTTTTTTATTTTGATAGCGATAAAATTGAAAACCCATAGCAGTCAAAAACTGTTTAGTCTCGGGTTTTATAGCTTCAATCAATAAAATAGGTTTTGAAGACTCTAGCGTTCTCTTTCCTCCGTTAAGCACTTGCTGCTCAAACCCTTGTACATCTAGCTTAATAAAAAAAGGATTTAATTTTTGGTCGTCTAAAGTCTCAGTTTCACATAAAATTTCTTTCAAATGAAGGTTTTTAGATTTATAGTTCCAAAGAAAGGCAGCTAACCAACCTTCGGCTTCTTTTTTAACAAATGAAGCTAGGCCATCAAACATCCATTTCCTATAAAATGGAACATAAAATTGAAAATTACCTTTTTTTTCTCCTAATCCGTAATTCCTAAGGCTTATTCCTTTATGTTCTCCATATCTTGATTTAAGCTTCTTGAAAATAGTTCCATGAGGTTCAAAACTATAAAATTGATTATTTTTAATCCTTGATACTATTAATAATGATTGTAGCGATTCGCCACGATTAGCCCCCACATCTAATATATCCATCCCGGGAGGAATGCTTATTTGACTTAACAATTCAAAATCAGCCTCGTGTGCTTGTCCTTTTATTTTTCTCCATGCAAACTGAATGTCATACCTAATATCATGAAGAAATGGGACATAAGTTTGCCAGTTACGAATAATATCCTTTATGGAGGGCATATATTGAATAGTTTTAATACTTCATTCTAGTTTTTGAGATTATACACTGAGATTGTTGGGGTAGAAAAAGGTTTTTTAAATTATTAAACCAGCGCTACTAGTCCCCTAATAATATAACTTCTCTCAAACAAAATTTAATCCTAGAGTTTATTGGTGCGTTTTATTTAGGGAAAGATACCGAAATCAAAAAAGCTATCCAAATATTTGAATAGCTTTTATAAAATTCTATTTATATGTAGGGATAACCCTCGGGTTATCTTTACTTCA
>JBKJLB010000096.1:0-11756 GCA_046597075.1 Pelobium sp. | reverse complement strand
TAAAGAGCATAAAGCCAAAAATGTTAATCTTGAATGGTGATATCATTGATATCTGGCAATTCAGCAAATCTTATTTCCCTGAAGACCACATGAAAGTGATTCGAAAAATCTTAAAATTTGTGACCGACGGAGTCCCTGTTTTCTATCTCACAGGAAATCATGATGAAATGCTTAGAAAATTTGCTGATTTTAATTTAGGTGGATTTCAATTGTTAAATAAAATGGTGCTAAATTTAGAAGGTAAAAAAGCCTGGGTTTTTCATGGTGATGTTTTTGATGTTACCATGCAGCACTCGAAATGGTTAGCTAAATTAGGTGCAGTTGGTTACGACACATTGATACATATTAACAGCTTAACAAATTGGTGCTTAACCAAAATGGGTAAAAAGAAATATTCCTTTTCTCAAAAAATAAAAGCGAGTGTAAAAGAAGCGGTAAAATTTATCAATCAGTTTGAGCAAACCGCTGCGGAATTAGCCATTGAAAAAGGATATGCCTTTGTAATTTGTGGACATATTCATCATCCAGAAATCAGAGAGATTAAAACAGACAAAGGAAGTGTTACCTACTTAAATTCTGGCGATTGGGTAGAAAGTTTAACTTCGCTAGAATATCAGAATGGTAACTGGGATATTTATAAATTTGATGCTGGCCAATTCACAAAAGAAGATGAGGACCCTCAGGATAATGAGAGTTTGAATAATATGTTGGATGTGAAAGAGCTATTTGAGAAATTTAAACAAGAAGTTGCCTAATTAGTACAAAACAATTCCAATGAAGATACTTTTTGCCATACAAGGAACTGGGAACGGACACATTAGTAGAGCAAGAGAGATTGTTCCGCTTTTGCAACAATATGGTGAATTGGATTTGCTGGTAAGTGGCACACAAGCTGATGTTTCCTTAGCTCAACCCTTAAAATATCAGTTTCATGGCTTTAGCTATATTTTTGGGAAAAAAGGTGGTGTAGATTTCTGGAAAACCTTTAAGATGATGAATCTTCGTCAATTTTGGAAAGATATGCGCTCTATTCCTTTGGAAGATTATGACTTAATCATCAATGATTTTGAGCCTTTAACTGCGTGGGCCTGTCGATTAAAAAAAGTGAGAAGCGTTTCCTTGAGCCATCAAGCATCTTTTTTATCTAATAAAACCCCACGCCCAATTAAAAGTGAAAAATATGCAGAAATCATATTAAAATATTATGCCCCAACAACAGATCAAATAGGTTTCCATTTTAAACCTTATGATGACTTTATTTATACCCCAGTAATTAGAAGCGAGATTAGAAATCTTAATCCAAAAAATCATGGATATTATACTGTTTACCTTCCGGCGGTAGACGATAAAATTTTAGTAAAATACTTGCAGCAAGTACCAGAGGTTAAATGGCAGGTTTTTAGTAAGCATCAAAAAACGCCTTATCAAAACGGCAATGTTCAAGTAAAGCATATTAATAACGAGCTTTTTAATAAAAGCTTAGAAAACTGTGAAGGTTTACTTACTGGTGGTGGTTTTGAAGGTCCGGCAGAGGCACTTTATCTTGGGAAAAAAGTATTAATGATACCTATGAAAAATCAGTTTGAACAAGAGTGTAATGCCGCGGCTGCTAAACTTATGGGTGTTCCTGTAATTCATCAAATTGATAAAAATTTTGCACATTCTTTGAAAACATGGGTAAAAGATGATCAGAAAATAACAGTTGATTTCCCAAACCAAACGGCTATTATTATCGAACAATTGGTGCAAACCTTCGCAGGTAAAAAGCTTAACTTAGCTTAGATATTACAGATTATCCTTATCATTGCATACCTGTAAAATTCAAGCATGATTCAGCAATTCAGGAATTTAAACTTCATCAACATATTTTTGTTATTTATCCTTCTTTTTATTTTGAGGATAGGCATTTTTATTCATTTACCAAACGAGGTGAATTCTGGTTTTTTAGAGTTATTTTCTCGCTTATTGATTCCTTTAAATATTAAAGATGATTTATCTCCTTCATTAAATATAATCCTAGCTGGGCTCATTGTTTTCTCGCAAGCATTATTGTTCAATAGAATGATCAACAATCTAAATGTTTTAGGAAAGTCGTCCTTTATACCTGCTTTATTTTACATCATCTGTTCTAGTGTTTTTTCACCTTTCCTTTTATTATCGCCACCACTTATTTGTAACTATTTCATCCTATTTATCATTTATAAGATTTTACAAGCCTATAAAGACCAAGTATCTATTTCTACCTTATTTGATCTGGGCTTAGTTGTGGCCATTGGTACTATATTTTATTTTCCGTTTGTCTTATTTCTTGTTTTACTTTGGGTGTCTCTTATTGTTTTAAAACCATTTAACTGGAGAGAATGGATAGGCGCACTAATTGGTTATTTAACCATAGTTTTCTTTTTAGGGGTGTATTATTTTTGGAACGGCCAGTTGTTAGACTTTTATGAAATATGGAAACCGCTTTCTAACAAATTTCCATTTTACATAAAAATTAACGTAATGGATTACATCGTGTTGTTTCCCATTGTTATCGCCTTGGTGTTGAGTTTTCTGCAAATCAGACAAAATTTCTTTAAAAGTTATGTTCTTATTAGAAAATTCCTTCAGTTACTATTCTTTGTTTTTATCACTGCCACATTATCATTTTACCTAAAATCTGATTTTAGGATTAACCATTTCCTCTTATGCGTAGTTCCTGTGGCTACAATACTTTCTTATTATTTCATAAACGCTAAGAAAAAATGGATTTACGAATCTTTCTTTTTCATTATTGTTGGTTTCATCCTTTACTTCCAATTTTTTTAATGTGCTTGTTTAACTTTTTTTAACAGATAATCAACTGTTAAACTGCTAAATTTTGATAGTTTTGTAGCAAATTAATTGCAGATTTACCATTACTATTAAATAAAATGAAAGTTGGCGTTGTTGTTTTTCCAGGTTCCAATTGTGATCAAGATTTAATTTATGTATTTCAAAAAATATTAGGTCAGGATGTTGTTCCATTATGGCACAAAGACCACGATTTACAAAATGTAGATTTTATAGCATTACCCGGAGGATTTTCATACGGAGATTACCTGCGTTCTGGTGCAATTGCTCGTTTTTCACCCATCATGCAAGAGGTTATCTCTTTTGCTAATAAAGGAGGCTATGTAATGGGTATTTGTAATGGCTTTCAGATTTTGACAGAGGCAGGATTATTACCAGGTGGGTTATTGCACAATGCCAGCAGAAAGTTTATTTGTAAAAACGTTCACTTAAAAGCAGCTACTTCAAACAGTTTACTAACTTCTAAAATTGATCCTGATAAAGCTTTAAAAATCCCTATAGCACATGGAGAAGGTAATTTTTATGCTCATGCAGATGAATTAAAAAAGTTGAAAGACAATGATCAGATACTGTTTAGATACTGTGATGAAAACGGAAACATTACCCCCGAATCTAATCCGAATGGATCAATTGAGAATATTGCAGGCGTATGTAATGCAGGAAGAAATGTTTATGGTATGATGCCTCATCCAGAGCGAGCTGCAGATTCAATTTTAGGAAATGAAGATGGCTTAGTTTTATTCGAGTCTATTTTATCAATGGTAAAAGCCTAATGATCAACCTTGTTGTTGATATTGGCAATTCATCAACAAAAATTGCGGTTTTTGATCAAGACAACATCCTTTTATCTGATAAAGCAGTAAATTACTATGATGATGATCTTCAAAAACTAAAAAAGCAATATCAGATTGAGAATTTGATCATATCATCAGTAAAGAAAGATATAAGTTTGAATGAAGATTTTTTGACAAACAATTTTAATTATATAAAATTTAGTCATTCCATTTCAACACCTATAGAAAACAAGTATGAAAGTCCGCAAACTTTAGGGTTAGATAGATTAGCTGCTGTAATTGGAGCTAATAAAATTTACCCTAAACAAAACGTTTTAATTATTGACACTGGAACTTGTGTTACCTATGATGTCATTAATGAAAAAGCTGTTTATAAGGGAGGTAGCATTTCGGCAGGCATTAAAATGAGGCTTGAAGCTATGCATCATTTCACATCAAAGCTACCACAGGTAAATTTTGATAATAATTTTAATGCTACTTATGGTAAAAACACCAATGAAGCCATGCTATCAGGTGTAATAAATGGTTTAATTTACGAATTAGAAGGTTTTATCAAACAAGAATTAAATAAAAATAAAGAAACAAAGATTATACTTTGCGGTGGGGATGCTTCGTTTTTTGTTTCGAGGTTTAAAAATAGCATCTTTGCGCACTTAATTTTACATGAACCCAATCTGGTTTTGATTGGTTTAAATACAGTTGTTAATTATCAGCATGATTTTAAATAAAAAATATATTCTAGCGTTATCGTTTATCGTAATGCTTGTGATTAATGTAAATGCCCAATCTACCACCAACTCTCCATACTCAAAATTTGGGGTAGGCAATATCAAAGGCAGCTATTTACCTCAATTTAAGGCAATGGGAAACCTAGCTTACGGTATCAGTAGTTTTGGTGGATATCAAAACATTAACGTTTCTAATCCCGCCTCATATTCTCAAATTAGACTCACTACTTTTGATGTTGGCGCAGCAGCAGATTTTCAAAATCTAAGTAAAGGAAACCTGTCCGAGAAAAGTTTTAATTCAGCATTAAGTCATTTTACTTTTGCCGTTCCTGTTACTAAAACTTCGGCTTTTAGTTTTGGATTATTACCTTTTAGTAATTTAGGTTACCAATCTCAAAACACAATTAAAGTAGATACTTTTAATGTAAGTCAAATTTACTCTGGCGAAGGTGGTTTATCAAAGGCTTACCTTGGTTATGGAATTACATTAGGTAAACATATAAATTTGGGCGTAAACATGGGCTATATTTTTGGTGATTTAAAAGAAACCAGAGCCTCTGAATACAAAGAAAATGCAGGTTTTTTAAACTCTAAGTCTCAAAATGATTTAAGTATAGGCGGGTTAATGTTTGACTTAGGTCTTCAATATACTACTCTTTTAAATAAAGAAACTCGTTTAACCCTAGGTTATACAGGGGGGGCAAAAACATCTTTTAATACAACCAATAAAACGCTTTATACCAGATATCAAAAAGATTTTATAACTGATACCGAATTTAGATCTGATACACTTGCATTTGTTGATGGTGCCAAAGGGAAATTGATTATGCCAACTAATCATAATTTAGGATTTAGCATTGAAAAATTTAATAAATGGGTTTTAGGTGCCGATTTTAGACTAGCAAACTGGTCTCAATACAGTTTAAACGGCTCAAATGGGGGATTAAACAATACTTGGGGTTTTTCTGTTGGCGGACAGATTACTCCGGATGTTAAAGCAGTTACCAACTACATTAAATTGATTGATTACCGTTTGGGAATAAATTATGATAAAACTTACCTAAACATCAACAATAAAGATATTGATGTAAAATCAATAAATTTTGGATTTGGATTTCCATTAATTTCTGCTCGATCAGCTTTTTACAAAATCAATTTCAGTACAGAGATTGGTATAAGAGGTACGCTTGATAATAACCTAGTAAAAGAAAACTTCATGAACCTCAACTTAGGTTTTACCATTAACGATAGGTGGTTCCAAAAATATAAATACGACTAATTTTAATGCTTAAAACCAAACAATATATCATTTTAGGACTGCTGGGCTTTTCCCTTGCTGCTTGCGAAAATGATTTAAGTAAGGTAAAAGAGATAGCGCTTAAACAAAAGGAAGAAATAGAAATTACCAAAGGTGCTGAAATTATCTACAGTGATTCTGCAAGGGTTAAAGCAAAATTAACCACCCCAATATTATATAATCATAAAACTTCGACTAATCCATTTTACGAAATGCCCAATGGCATAGTGGTAATTTTTTATGATGACAAACTAAAGCAAACCAGCAAAGTAACTTCCGAATATGCTATCCGAAAGGAAAATGAAAAAATTGTTGAGTTAAAGAAAAATGTTGTGGCTACCAACGCCGAAGGAAAAACTTTCAAATCAGAAGAATTAATTTGGGATGAAAATTTGAAAAGATTTTATTCTAACCGTGTAGTAACCATCACCACAGACAAAGCAACTATATCTGGCACTAGTTTTTGGGCAACTGAAGACTTTAGCTATTATGAGATAAAACAAGGGGCTGGACCAATCCAATTTAATCAAGATTTCGGTCAGTAAAGTTTTGTATTAAACTAAAAAAAATATCAAAAATGATATCGTCTAAACAACTATCTGGATAATCCCTTTATCTCTTAAACCTTTATAATGATGTTCTTTCTGTACATCAGCCACAAGATAAACAACCAAATTAAAATAAATGTGACTGCTCCAGCTAAGGATGCATTGTAAGGTGAAAAGTAAGGAGTAAAAAATTGCTCATAAAACCAGCCTTTTAAGGTTACCTCTTTTCCATTTAACTGTACATGAATTAAGTTCATTGACCTTCCAATGATGCCTGATGCAAAGAAAACAGTAATTGCATTTACACCATAAATAACAAATGGCTTTGTAAATTTGGTGAAACCGTTAACGTCAATCAACCAATAACATAAACCTAGGGCCATGCTAGCCAATCCGCCGGTATACAAAACAAAGGAGCTTGTCCATAAGGATTTGTTGATTGGAAAAACAAAATCCAAAATCAAACCAGCCAAAGCAGCAATTAAACCATAAGTAAATAGCCAAGCAACTTTATTCTCATCTGTTCGCTGTTTTGATTTTAAAGTTAGTCCAATTAATATTCCAAATAAACCAGATGCTACAGCTGGTAATGTGCTCAATAACCCTTCAGGATCCCAAGTTTTACTAGATTTCCATAAGTGGGCTTCGGTAAAAATGATACGATCTAACCAAGCACCAAGATTAGTCTCAGGCTCTAAATTAGCAATACCTACACCTGGCACTGGAATTAAGGTCATCATCAACCAGTAAATTAAAAGTATTCCTACAAAAGTTCTAAAAAGTATTTTTTCATTGAATTTAATAAAAAGAATTGCTGCGATGAGATATACGATTGCAATCCGAGTTAAAACCCCAGGAATGCGAACAATAGAAAAATCAAAAAAAGGAAATAAGGAAAGTATTAAACCTAAGGCAAATAAAGTTAAGGCTCTTTTAAAAACAGAAAATAAAACTTTGGAATGGTTAGAAGCATCAACTTTACTTCCTGAAAGTGCGTAAACTATTGAGACGCCTATTATAAACAGAAAAAAAGGAAATATTAAATCCGTTGGTGTACAACCATTCCATTCAGAATGTTCTAAAGGTGCATAAATATGTTCCCAAACTCCTGGATTGTTTACCAAAATCATGGCGGCAACAGTGATGCCTCTAAAAACATCTAGAGAAAGTAGTCTTTTCTTTAATACAGGAGTATTGGTCATGTGGTTTAAGTTTATGAGCTAAATAAATTTAGGCTTTTAAAATTGAAAAAAAGCCGTAAATTTCTTTACGACTTTTTAATCAACTAACCTAAACCAATTTATTAAAATTTCCATTTTACAAAAGCTTCCATTGCTTCGTAGTTTGCTAAGCCTAAATCATCATATTGCATGGCTGTATCTCTATTTCTTTCTTCGGCCCTAACCCAAAATTCCCGAGCATCATCCCCAGGGAAAACTGGACGATCTTTTTGAGATTGATGCTTAAAAATCGCATTTCTTTTGCGCTCTAATTCCTTTGGAGATAATGGCACAGACATTTCAATTTCATGAATATCCCATTCATGCCAAGCCCCTCTATATAACCAAACCCAACAATCTTTTGCCCACTTTTCTGTTTTCCTTAATTTTTCTAACGCTTTTCTTATAGCTTCAAAACATATTTTATGCGTCCCATGAGGATCAGCAAAATCACCTGCAGCAAATATTTGTTGTGGCTTTATCTTCTGCAAAAACTCCATAGTTACTTTAACGTCTTCCTCAGAAATTTCATTCTTGCGGCTTGATTTCCTTTTTTCGTAAAATGGCATATTCATAAAGTGAATATGATCATCATTTAAGCCACAATATCTGGCCCCAGCCGTTGCCTTTCCTTTTCTTATTAAGCCTTTAATTTGCTTCAGCTCTTCAGGATCATTTTGATTGGGATTTTTTGATTGGATATATGCTTTAAGTTTCTCATGAAGCTTTTCCATTTCAGCATCGGGCTTACCCAAAGCTTTAGACATATCTAAATTAAATTCTAAATATCTTAAGGCATCATCATCCCAAACCGCATTGTTTCCTGATGTTTGATAGGCTACATGAACATCATGACCCTGATCAACTAAACGAATAAAAGTGCCTCCCATAGAAATCACATCATCGTCTGGATGAGGAGAAAATACAATAGAACGCTTTATTGATGGTTCTGCTCTTTCTGGTCGCTGACTATCATCAGCATTTGGTTTACCGCCAGGCCAACCTGTAATGGTGTGTTGCAGTAAATTAAAAATATAAATATTGATGTTATAAACTGGACCTTTCTCTGTGGCCAGCTGAGCCATACCGTGACTGTTGTAGTCTTCTTCAGTCAATTTTAATATGGGTTTCTCCACGGTATTGGCCAGCCAGATCACAGCCTTTTTAATTAATTTATCATCCCAGATACAATCCTTTACCAACCAAGGGGTATCAAAACGGGTAAGTAGAGAGGCAGCATCAACATCAAGAACAAATTCTACGTTATCTGATAATTGTAAATAAGTGGCTGGTACTTCACCAGATATTTCTCCTTCTACTGCTTTTTTAATGATGGGGGCTTTTTTACTACCCCAAGCCATTAATATTATTTCTTTTGCTTTAAAAATGGTTCCAACACCCATGGTAATTGCTTTTGTTGGAACATTCGCTTTTCCTCCAAAATCCTTTGCAGCATCCTTTTTGGTCAAATCATCTAAAGTAACCATTCTGGTTCCAGAGTTTGGTGCCGATCCTGGTTCATTAAAACCAATATGTCCTGTTCTTCCAATCCCTAGTATTTGTAAATCTAGGCCGCCATAAGCAGTAATTTTCTTTTCGTAATTGAGGCAAAATTGAGGAACTTCATCAACAGTCAAAGTGCCATCGGGAATATGGATGTTGTTTGGAAGTATGTCTATATGATCAAACAATTGTTCGTTCATAAAACGCACATAACTTTGCTCGGCTTTTGGTTGCATTGGATAATACTCATCCAAATTAAATGTCACCACGTTTTTAAAGCTTAGACCTTGCTCTTTATGTAACCTTATTAATTCTGCATAAACCCCAACTGGAGTAGCACCCGTTGCTAAACCTAAAACGGTTTTTTCCATTTTTTCATTCTTAGAATGAATTAATTCTGCAATTCTTATTGCCACTTTTTTGCAAGCATCCTGCTCACTTTCATAAACAGTAACCGGTAGTTTTTCAAAACGGGTTGCTTCTAGTAGGTTTAAACGAGCCATTGGTATTTAAAATTTATCAAATATAATATACTATTACATTATTTTGCGGTTTTTTATTTAAAAAAAAATTATTTGCGGTTTTTTGCATTATAAAAAATTAATCTTTAGATTTAAAAATTAAACCTAACTTTAATAGGTATGAGTAATCCATGGATTGACAAACTTTATGGCCTCTGCAAAAAAGATAGTAGATTAATTATTGGTCTAATGTCTGGCACTTCCATGGATGGATTAGACATTTCTTTGGCTAAAATTGAAGGTTGTGGAACTGAGACAAAAGTAACACCGTTAAATTTCGAAACTTTTGAATATCCGGATGAGATTAAACAGGAAATAAGAAAAGTTTTTTCTAAAAAAACTGCTGACTTAGAGTCTGTTTGTCTTCAAAATGCCTATTTGGGAAGTTATCACGGATCATTGATAAACAAAGCCTTAAAAAAGTGGGGGGTAGCAAATCAAAACATTGATTTAATTGCTAGCCATGGTCAAACCATATTTCATTCTCCCAAAAGATTAAGAGAAAAAGACAAATATAATAATGCAACACTTCAAATAGGAGATGGGGATCATATTGCTATAGAAACACAGATTATAACCCTAAGCGATTTTAGGCAAAAACACATTGCTGCAGGTGGCGAGGGAGCACCGCTAGCGATATATGGAGATTACCTTTTATTTAAGAACTCCGCAGAAAACCGCATTATGCTTAATATAGGCGGAATTGCAAATTTTACTTATTTGCCATCAATTGACACAGCAGATAGTATGTTTAGTACTGATGTTGGTCCAGGAAACACCATCATGGATCAGTTCATGTTCAAACATTTCAATAAAGCGTGTGATTTTAATTCTGAATTCGCGAAGAGTGGGACAGTCAATCAGGACTTATTAAATGCTCTTCTTAAACATCCGTTTTTTGAACAAAAACTTCCAAAAACTACTGGTCCAGAACTATTTAATCTTGATTATCTTGAAAAAGCAATTTTAAATAGTGGACAAAAAAATATAGCTTTAAAGGATCAAATGGCTACTTTAAATATGTTTAGTGCTAAAGCTATTGCTTCTATAATTATTGGATTTATAGACCCTAATAGTAAACCAGTTATTTATTCGAGCGGGGGAGGTATTTATAATATCCAACTTATAGAAAACCTAAAAAATCTACTTCCATCCTTATTTTTCAAGGATATTCTAGAATTAGGGATTAATCCTGACGAAAAAGAGGCGATATTATTTGCCTTGTTAGCAAATGAAACTGTATGTGGCAGTTATATAAAGTTCGGCGATAAAAATTCACAACCATCCATTTTAATGGGGAAAATAAGCTTACCATAATTTAATAATAACCAAACAAATTAACTGTATGAACCAAAAACAAACTAAAAAGCGGGCAATATTTCCAACAATATTGCTCATGATGATGCTGCTACTGCATTCAGTAACAGGTCAGGCGCAAACCCGCTACACGATTAGCGGTAAAGTAACAGATGCAAAAACCAACGAGGCCTTGCCTGGTGTGGTTATTAAAATCCCAAATACTAATTTTGGAGCACAAACTGATGCGTTAGGAAATTATAGTTTTAGTGCAGATTTAAACAAATCTGGCTATGTTTTACAATTTTCTTATATCAGTTACCAAACTAGAAATGTTAGTTTTCAAGCAGGAGATAATTCTAGCATTGCGTTATCTACTACCTTAAGTCAAGACTTAATTGGATTAGATGAAGTAGTCGTTACTGGTACATCAGCTGGAACCACACGTAAACAATTAGGAAGTTATGTAAGCACTATTAGGTCTGAAGACTTAAATAAAGGAGCTGCAACCAACGCCCTAGCTGCTTTACAAGGAAAAACAGCTGGTGCACAAATCAGCCAAAACTCTGGTGATCCAGCGGGTGGAATGTCTGTAAGATTAAGAGGTATAAGCTCAATCAGTTCTTCTTCAGATCCACTATATATTGTAGATGGAGTAATTGTAAACAACTCTACTGCAAGAGTGACCAATACCTCTGGTAACTATGATGGTGGAAATTTTGTTGGTACCATCGGTCAAAATAGGTTAGTAGACCTTAATCCTGCAGATATTGAACGAATTGAAGTCTTAAACGGTGCTGCGGCATCAGCTATATATGGATCTAGAGCCAATGCTGGTGTGGTACAAATTTTTACAAAAAGAGGAAGTGCTGGGGCTCCTGTTGTAAGCTTTTCCACAAGTTACACTACCAGTCAGTTAAGGAAAAAAGTTGACGTAAATAATTCACCTACAAAGTTTGAAGGATCAGTATATACCCAAACTCAGGATATTTTATCTCCTGCTTTAACCATCACAAC
>JBKJLB010000362.1:0-3257 GCA_046597075.1 Pelobium sp. | reverse complement strand
GATGCTACAATTTCTTTAGCATCTAGGGTAGAACCATCTTCTACAATAATTACCTCAAATGCAGTGTACGTTTGCTTCTCCAAAGTATCCAAAAGCTCCTTAATTTCTTGAGGGCGATTGTAAAGCGGAATGATAATGGAGAAAAACATGTTTGATTTGAGGATGAAATAATTTGAAGATTATATTTAAACTGGAAAATTGTCAACTCCCCATGCTAAACTGACATCTAAATCTCTTTTTCAATTTGGTAAAGATTTCTATTCGATGAACTTCGTGAAACCAGTTCGGCAACAAAGCCTGTTAGAAATAATTGAGAACCCAAAATAACAGCCACCAGTGCGATATAAAATAAGGGTTGTTCGGTTACTTCTCTTTGGATTTTAATGTGGTAAGCAATGTCATATAGCTTTTCGCCGATAATCCAAAGTGCCATTATTGTTCCTAAAAGAAAACTTAACACACCCATTGATCCAAAAAAGTGCATGGGTCTTTTTCCAAATTTCCCCACAAAGAAAATAGATAATAGATCTAAGAAACCGTTGATAAAACGGCTGAAACCAAATTTAGTGGTTCCATATTTTCTTGCCCTATGTTCCACAACTTGTTCTTCGATTTTATTGAAGCCTGCCCATTTTGCAATTACAGGAATATAGCGGTGCATTTCGCCATAAACTTCTATGTTTTTAACTACCTCTTTTCTATAGGCTTTTAAACCGCAATTAAAATCATGTAGGGTGTGAATGCCCGACATGCTTCTGGTTGCTGCGTTAAAGAATTTTGTAGGAATAGTTTTAGTGATTGGATCGTAACGTTTCTTTTTCCAGCCAGATATGAGGTCTAGTTTTTCTTCTTTGATTCTTCTGAATAATTCTGGAATTTCATCAGGCGAATCTTGCAAATCAGCATCCATAGTAATCACAACATCTCCATCTGCGGAAGCAAAACCCACATTTAAAGCAGCTGATTTACCGTAATTTCTTCTGAATTTAATGCCTTTAATGGCCGAATCTTTCGACTTTAGTTCCTCAATTTTCTCCCAACTGCCATCGCTGCTGCCGTCATCCACTAAAATAACTTCGTATGAAAGCTGATTTTGATGCATTACATTTTTAATCCAAGCGGTTAACTCGGGTAAAGATTCAACTTCATTATATGCTGGTACAACAACAGAAATATCCATTTTTATTTTAAGCTTAATGCTGAAGGATAAAAGCCAAAAGCATTTTAATTTGATTATAAATACAAAAAACGCTCGATGTTAAACATTAAGCGTTTTAATTAAATCTTTTCAAATATAAATTATTTTTATGATTCAGCTTCTTCTGCTGGAGCAAACATTGGTGGGTTCTTTTTAAATATAGCTGCAAAAATCAATGACATCACAAAACCAACTAAAATTGAAATACCTAAAGTTTTAAGAAAATCTAAAATACTTGGCTGAAATTGTGACTTTAGACTTGTTTCAACTTGAGCTATTGCTTCATCCACCTTATCCTGTGACATTCCCATTTTCTCATACGTACCCGTTAAGCCTTCGGTTACAAAACCAATAATTTTATCATAAGCGTTAGGCTCTAAAAATTTGTAAAAAATAAAATTAAAAACAGCCGAACCCGCATTCGCGATTAAAGACATTAAGAATATCCCTTTTAAAGCATCTTTGAATGACCAAAAGCCACCAATCTTTTTTCTCAAATCTAGGGTCAATAACACATAGATAATTAAAAGCACTACCCAAATTCCAATTCCTGTGCCAACAGAACCAAAAAGTGATGGCATGGCATAATAAATGATTAATTGTATTGCAATACTAATTATGGCAATAATAACTCCATTGTTGATGGCATTCTTGTTTAAATTCTCCATTTTATATTAAGGTTTGATTTATCTTTTATTTCTGAAAACCCAAGATCATTTCTAATACTGCTGTATCAAAAGCGGCATCTTCACTTAGTTCTTGAAATTTCTTTAAATATTCTTTGGAAGGTTTAGTGTCAAAAAAGAAAGCCATTAACGGATAAAAAATATCTCTCATTTCTGATTCGGGATCTAAATTATTAGAAACTCGAGCAATTTCCTCTAAACTACTTTCCATCAAAATCTGATGCGCAATTACATCTTCGTAAATTCGGTGCTCGTCCTGAAACTCATCCTCCTCAACCAATAAAAACTCCTTTAAATAATCGTCTAAAGATGGTTCAATTTCTTCGTCTTCACATTCTTTAAGGTAAAGTAACAGGTTTAAGAGTTCGGTTCCACGGTCTAGTGTTTCTTCTTCAATTTTTTCCCACTCTGGCGAATCTAAATAATCCTCATCCAGCTTTTTGGTATCTTCTGCAAAGAAATTAATCAATAAAAGATCAAAAGCCAATTCTCTTATTGGATCTAAAGCAGGGGTATCATCAAAAACCTTATCCAATGATAAAACTTTACTCATAAAGTCTTCATCACCATTAAAAATGGGAACAACTTTATTAAAAGCAGTCTGTCCGGATACATTCTCTAAAGCCGAAAATGTATTGAATAAGTTATCGAGTGCGTTTTGTACTTTACTGTCCATGTTTTCTGTTTAATTAGATGCGTATACTTGATGATTATTACAAGTTAGCCAAACTTTTCCATTTAATGTTTGATTTAAGAAAGGAGTATTGGCGGATTTGGAGAAATTACTTTCCTCATTATAAAGCCATTCGCTATCATCAAATAACACCAAATTAGCATTTTCTCCTTCTTTAAATTCTGGTACGGATAATCCTAAAATCTTTCTAGGGCCAATAGATAGTTTATCTACTATTTCTTCGGCGTTAAAGCCAGCTTTAAAAAGCAAAGGTAAAACGGTTTGCAAACCAATCATTCCGTATTTGGCAATTTCAAACTCTACTTCTTTAAACTCAATTTCTTGAGGTGCATGTTGCGAAACAACGGCATCAATCACACCTTCTTTTAATCCTTTTTTTAGTGCTTGCACATCGGCAAGGGTGCGTAATGGGGGTTTTACTTTATAATTGCTATCAAAATCTGCGACAGCTTCATCGGTTAAAACCAAATGATGGGCAGCCACATCACAAGTCACTGGCGTTCCTTTTTTCTTGGCAGCTTTAATCAATTCTACGGCATGGGCAGTAGAAATGGTAGAAAAATGAACTTTAGATTCGGTATAGGCGGCAAGGTATAAATCTCGCACCACCATTAACTCTTCTGCTAAATTTGGCATTCCTTTCATCCCCAATAAAGTACTCATGGCGACTTCATTCATT
>JBKJLB010000352.1:0-3147 GCA_046597075.1 Pelobium sp. | reverse complement strand
ACCTTAGAAATTTTATCGTTTAAAATATAAAAAACAATATTTTCATCAGTATGATGATTATAAATAATTGATTTAATTAGGGCAGCTAAAAGTACTGTGTAATTATCATCACTAGCGAAAGCAATATGTATGGTGTCTATTTTGGTCATTAATCTTTGCACACTGATAATATAGCTCCATATTTATGAGTTAAAAATGAAGTTTTTCTATATCTAATTTTTAAAGATCACAATAACTAATTTCCATTGCTTTCTTCATTGTAATAATAATTAAATTTAGCTAAAAGATAGTGCTTTAATAACTTTTTTTCTGATTTTGATTAACACTTTTCTAAATAATCTTGTGTAGTCACTTTTTAGTTTCATCCCTTTCCAAGGTGTTAAATCAAGGTATTTAAAAAACTCTTGTTTAAAAGATTCTTCAGACCTATATGATTTGAATATAGGTTTAATATCTAAAAAATGAATATTATTTGGACTAGGATGATAATTATGTGCAAACCAATTCCATAACGGATCAATTTCTAACCATTTTTCTGCAAAAACAACGTTTAATCCATACTGATCAGCATAATTTACAAATTTGAGATTATCATTCATTGCTTTAAATACTTTCGTTGGAATTTCATCATTTCTCCACTTTTTCACATCAATAATCATCAACCCAGAATTAAAATATTTTGCAGAACCAGGTATTCCCAACTCTTTAAAATTTTGAATTCCACCCCAAGAGCAATCGGCTGTTTTCCCCACGTCTAAAACTGCAGCTAAAGTATAACCTTGTAAATCTATATTCCATAATTCCGACACATCCTTCAAGACAATCATATCAACATCAAAATAGATTAATTTTTCTACTTCTTTATCTAAAATATACGGTGCAAATAATCTTAAAAAAGCAGTAAAAGGAAAGGCCGAATCATCAATAGGGTATTTCATTCCCTCTGGCAATAATTCATCTGCATTTTTCCAAATTATTTTAGCCTCAGAAGATTTACTGATTAGCGAATTGATTCTTTCTTTGTTTGAATGAGAAATATTATCGTTTAGGATATAAAAAACAATATTTTCATCAGTATGGTGGTTGTAAATAATTGATTTCATTAATGCTCCCAAAAGAACAGCATAACTATTATTGCTAGCGAATGCAATATGAATGGAGTCTTTTTTGGTCATTATTCTTTGCATCTGGAAAAGATAACCCAATATTTATGAGTTAAAGGTGAAGTTTTGATTTCTTAAATTATTTATAAATTAAAAATTACTTCAAATACGTTAATATTATCCTTTTCATCGTAATAATAATAAAAATTATCTGAACATTGCTTTATAATTAACAGACCAAAGTTTTCTGGTATATTAAGTAATGTATCATGATTTAAATTCTCTGGTTCCAAAAATTCAATATGCTTTTCGCTTTTGAGTAATATAGGAAGTTCATAATTATTGCCTAAACGGGCATTTATTTTAATTTCAGATTTAAAATCTTTTATTGGAATAAGTAATTCTTGATCATTTTCTTTGTTTCTAAAATTGAATTTTTGCCCTGAATCAATTTTTCTTACAACTAGGCTATTCTCCATTTTAGTAATCTCTAAAAAAGAATCTGTTTTGCTGTGTTTGATGGCATTAGTTAATAACTCCATAATCACCAATTTAAACTTGGTCATTTTATTATAGTCATTTCCAAAATTTTTTACATCCAGAATAAAATCAGAGCATTCTTCAATAAAATATCGGTACTCAACTATTTTAGCCGGAATATTTAATTTTAAAATATTTGAATTATCAACCATTATTTAAGTTGGCTTATTGCTTCATTTATACTATCAGAAATTTTAAATACTTTATCTAGCCTAGTAAGTTCAAAAAGCGCAAGCACATCTTTCTGGATATTTACCAAAACCATTTCGCCACCATGCGAGAGAACGTGTTTTAAACCTGCAACTAAAGCCCCTATAAAAGAGCTATCCATATATTCAACTTTAGCTAAATCAACTATTAGTTTAGGGTTTTCTTGGTTACTATTTTCGTTTAAAAAAGCCTTAAACTGATCAGAGTAATTTAAACCTGCTTCTGTAATTTCTACGGTTATTAAAACCATAGCGTTTTCGAGTATTTCTTTTCTAAAATTCATACTAAATTCTTTTGATTTGTATCAAACTACAATCATCAACCTGATATTTTTCTCGATTAAAGATTTTATCACTTATTTCCTTAAAATTCATTTTTTTCTCTAAAAGGCCTTCCAATTGATGAATGAAAAAATTGATATCTGTCTTTTTCACGCCGTTAGATTCAAAATCTATTGCTCCATCTGAAAGTAAGAATACCTGATCGCCTTCTTGACTACTAACCTCTTGTTCATTATAATTTCCGTTTTCAAAAAAACCTAATAATAACCCTTTAGATTTATATTGAGTAATCTTATTTTCCTGATTTTTAAAAAGTAATAAAGGCAAATCACTCGCTCCAGAATAAGTAATTTTCTTTTCATCATCATCAATTAAAACTAAGCTTAATGTCGAGTAAATATCATCTAAAAACTCATCAACGTGGATAACTTGATTGATCCTTTGCATGATTTGGGCAACAGAAATATTTCCATCAAAAACACAAATTCTAATTGCCGATCTGATGTAGCTTAAAAAGGTAAATGAGAAAAACCAAGCTCCCCATTTCTTACCCATTACATCTCCGAAAACTAAAAATGTGTGCCTATCACTTACTTTTATAAAATCTATAAAGTCACCACCAGGGTGATTTTGGAAGGTTTGATGAAAGATATTAATCTCAAAATTCTTAAGCTTTATTCCTGCTGACGGAACGTTTTTTAAATTTAGTTTGTCAGCTATTAATTTAAGTTCATTTAATGATTTATCTTTTTGCTCTTGAACCGTGACAATAATGTTGTTTATTTTAGAAATAAGCTGATTTTGTGGTATTTTTTTTGGAATGTAATCTATTGCCTTTAAGTCTAATCCTCTTTGTATAAAAATCTCTTGATTGTGTGATGTTAAAAAAAGAAATGGTATTTCTTTTAATTTCTTGTTTTTTATTTAGAGAGATATTATTAAAAAGCAAGAAATTAAAAGAAATACCATTTCTTTTTTTAACATCACACAATCAAGAGATTTTTATACAAAGA
>JBKJLB010000197.1:0-4285 GCA_046597075.1 Pelobium sp. | reverse complement strand
GACGATTTACCCACATTCGGGCGACCAACGATGGGGTATTTTGGCAATTGATTTTCCTCTTCAGGCACCTCATCAAAATTCTTAATCACCTCATCTAAAAGCTCCCCAGTTCCTGATCCACTCATAGAAGAAATACAATAAATTTCTCCCAATCCAAAGCTATAAAATACTGTCGCATCAGACTGCAATTGATGATTGTCTACTTTATTTACTGCAACAAAAACGGGCTTCTTACTTTTTCTTAGAATTTGCGCAATGTCATCATCTAAATCGGTAATCCCGGTAGTTACATCCACCATAAATACCACTACAGAGGCCTCTTCGATGGCAATCATCACCTGCTCTCTTATAGCAGCTTCAAACACATCTTCAGAGTTGGCCACGTAGCCGCCTGTATCAATCACTGTAAAACTTTTGTCTGTCCATTCACCAATACCGTAATGTCGGTCTCGGGTTACACCGCTTTGGTCATCAACAATGGCTTTTCTGGTTTCCGTTAAACGGTTGTATAGGGTAGATTTCCCCACGTTCGGTCTCCCGACGATCGCTAATATATTACTCATAATTTTTTTCCCGGCCTTATCATGCCGGCATGATTTTTTTGCAAAGGTAGGTAAATAATTGGATGTTAAGCCTTAAGGTCTATGTATAATTTGGGTGTTACCTTTTGCAAAGGTCAGGCTGTACGCTCATACTGCACAAGGCCTTAGGCTCAAAGCCGGTATCCCTGACTGTCCGGCAGGCAGGCGATTCCATCCTTAACACAAAACAATTTCTCATCTTATTCATTCTTTACTCCTTAAAATTATTCCGAATCATTACCTTTAACTCTATGCAAAATCAGCTCGCCAAATACAATCAAAACTTTCAAGAAGCCTTTAAAAATCTTAACGAAAACCAAAGAAAAGCAGTAGAACAAATCGAAGGTCCAGTTTTGGTAATTGCTGGCCCAGGCACCGGAAAAACCCAGATTTTAGCTGCCAGAATTGGAAATATTTTGTTGAAAACAGATACACTTGCTCACAATATTCTATGTTTAACTTATACAGATGCTGGCGCTATTGCCATGCGAAAAAGGTTATTTGATTTTATTGGTCCCGAGGCTTATCGTGTAAACATTTATACTTTTCATGCTTTTTGTAATGATATCATTCAAGAGAATTTAGATTATTTCGGAAAGCTTGAATTAGACGCTATTTCTGATTTGGAGCGAATGGAACTTTTCAAAAACCTAGTTGATAGCTTTGATAAAGACCACGTTTTAAAAAGATTCAGAGGTGATGTATACTATGAGGTTAGTCGTTTGCAGAGGCTTTTCTCAGATATGAAACGCGAAGATTGGTCTGCTGATTTTATCAATAAAAAGATAACAGAGTATTTGGATGAAGTTGAAAATAGTGAGCCCAACTCTGATTATTACAAAACTTACAAGTACAGTAAAAAATACAAAGACAAGGTAGCAGGCGATTTAAAACCAACTTTCGAAACGCTGAAAGATAATATGGAAAAGCTAAGAGCAGCCGTAGCCGAATATCCAAAATATCAACAATTGATGCGTGATGCTGGTCGTTATGATTTTGATGACATGATTATTTGGGTGTTGGATGCATTCAAGAATGATCCAAATTTCTTGCTCAATTATCAAGAGCGTTTTCAATACATTTTGGTGGATGAATATCAGGATACTAGTGGTTCACAAAACGAGCTAATCAATATGCTCATCAGCTACTGGGAACAACCCAATATTTTTGTAGTGGGTGATGATGATCAATCTATATTCCGTTTTCAGGGCGCAAACATCGAGAATATCGAAGCGTATAATCATCAATTCTCTAGCGATTTATATCGCGTAATGCTGACTGATAATTACCGTTCTACGCAAAATATTTTAGATGCATCAAGAGTATTGATTGAGCATAATAAAGTAAAAGTAAATCTACCTGGTTTAGATAAAAAGCTATTTGCCAGAAACACTAAACTTCAAGAGTTAAACATTCAGCCACAAATTAATGCTTACGAATCTCAGTTTCACGAATTTGCAGCAATAACCGCCGAGATTGATGCTTTAATAGAGAAAAAAGATAAAGACGGAAACACACTTCAAGCTGGTATAAAGCCAGAAGAAATTGCGGTAATCTATAAAGAACATAAAGCAGGAGAGGAATTGGCAAGGTATTTCCAAATCAAAGGAATACCAGTAACAGCAAAAAGGAAGGTGAACATTTTGAAAGAACCTTTCGGGAGAAAAATCATCAATATTTTAAGATATCTGGAAAAGGAAACAGCTTTTCCATATAGCGGAGATGATTTATTGTTCGAAATCATGCACTATGATTTCTACCAAATTACACCAATGGATGCAGCTAAACTATCGGTTGAGGTAAAGAATTTCAATACCGGAAATCGAAAAGAAACTACTTCCATCCGAAGAAAAATTCATGAAATTGCAACAAAGCCTCAGCAAGATTTATTCGAGCCAGAAAGTACCAGTCACATCAAAAGATTAAGTGACGATTTAGAGTATTGGATAAAGGAAGTAAATAATTTAACACTTCAGGTTTTATTCGAAAAGATTATGGTTCGAGGAGGGATTTTAGCTTACGTTTTAAAATCTCCAGATAAAACTTGGTTAATGCAAACGCTATCTTCTTTATTCAATTTCTTGAAAGACGAAAGCCGTAAAAAACCAGATTTAAGTTTAAAAGAATTTGTGACGTTAATAGACTTATTGGATAATAACGATTTGTCATTAGATCTAAATCAGCATATTTTTAGTGAAAATGGCGTTAACTTTTTAACCTGCCATGGTTCCAAAGGTTTAGAGTTTGAATACGTTTATTTAATTGGTTCCAATAGTAGTGTTTGGGAAAAGAAAAGGAAATTTACTGGCGGTCAATATAGTTTACCGGCTACACTATTTGCATCCACCGCAAATGCCGGTGATGATGAGGAACTCCGCAGGTTATTTTATGTAGCCTTAACCAGAGCCAAGAAACATTTAAAAATCTCTTTTCCAGAAATGGATCATAAAGGAAAATTGTTAGAACCTTCGGTATTTATTGGCGAAATAATTTCAGTCACTGATTTACAAATTGAAAAACAAAAAGTGGATGAGGAAATTTTAACTGATTTCTTTATACTTCAATATTCTGAAGAAGAACAACCTTCTATAGGCTTAATAGATGAAGCTTATCTGCGTAAGCGTTTAGAAAATTATGCGCTCAGTGTCACACATTTAAACAATTATTTAGATTGCCCGCTTAAGTTCTATTTCCAAAACGTGGTGCAGGTGCCAAGTGGTAAAAGCGACACGCTCACTTTCGGCTCGGCAGTTCACTGGGCTTTAAATAAATTGTTTAGAGCTTTGCCAGATAATGGTCAAGAGTTTCAAGGAGTCGGGCAATTGATGAACGACTTTAATTGGTACATGAACCGTAATCGCGAAGCTTTTACAGATGAGCAATTCCAACGAAGAATGGATTACGGCAGTAAAATTCTACCTGATTATTACAACAAATATGTAGCTACTTGGGAGAAAATCACAGCGACGGAATATGCCATTAAAAATGTGGAAACCAGTGGAATTCCTATAAAAGGAGTAATTGATAAATTCGAGTTTAATGGCAAGCAAGCCAATGTTGTAGATTATAAAACAGGAAGTTATGATAATGCAAAACCCCAATTCTTAGCTCCAGGAGAAAAAAATCCATTAGGTGGAAATTATTGGCGCCAGGGTGTTTTTTATAAGATTTTAGTAGATAGCGATGCCCGAAAAGATTGGGATGTCATAAGTACTGAATTTGATTTTATCGAACCTGTTAAAGGAGAATATTTGAAAGAAAAAATTGTGATTACGCCAGAGGCATATAGCTTTGTTAAAGATCAAATAAAAGACACCTATGCTAAAATCATGAACCTAGAATTTACTAAAGGTTGCGGAAAACCCGAGTGTCATTGGTGTAATTTTGTGAAAAGTAATTTTAAAAATACTGATGGTATTATTGATGATTTAAGTGTGGATGAAAAAGAGTAAAATTTGCTACATTCTTTTGACTATTATGTTTTCATATGGATGTCATTCTTGTACTTCAAATGAGTCAGAAAAGATAAGAATTAGCTACGATTACATAAATGATTCCCTTGTTTATGATTTTATAAATATCGTCGTTAATGATACTTCAGAATTAAACTTTGTAGTAAGAGGGGATAGGGTTTTAGATCAACCCAATATTATTTATGATGATTTTTTGATTGATTCCTTGAAAACCTTGGAGGATTTTTCTTC
>JBKJLB010000356.1:0-2908 GCA_046597075.1 Pelobium sp. | reverse complement strand
CTGACCCAAAGAAATTAAAGCCATAAGAGTTGTTTGTGCCAATATTGCCATAAGTGGTTAAAGAACCTACTTTGTTATCTTCAGTTTGATAATTGCTAACCAAACTCTCAATAATATTTTTGGTGTTACGGTAATAAATTGACGCATTGATAATAGTTGTTTTAACGAAAGTTGAATAGCTTAATTCGTAATTATCAGAAATTTCGGGTTTTAAATTAGGGTTTCCCTGACTTGCATTATACGGATCTGCTGAGTTTCTAAAAGGATTTAAGAAAAATAAACTAGGTCTTGCAATTCGTTTGTTATAACTCAACTTTACGGTTTGGAAATTTTTGAAACTCCTAGAGACCACAAAACTTGGGGTAAGGTTACCATAATTATTAGAGAATGGCGTAAAATTCGTTGTCCCTGTCGCTGCGCCTTCTATTTCGGTTGCTTCATATCTCGCACCTAATTTAAAACCATATTTTTTAGCCAATGTAAAACCAAATGTGCTATAACCTGCATAAACATTTTGCTTGTAGTCGTAGATGAAATTCCTATTCGGATTTACAAACGTTTGACCATTAAATGGTAAATATTGACTTTCTACTTTAGAGTCGTTAGAGATGTCTCTTAAAATTGTTTTTACACCAAACTCCCAAACTATTTTCTTAAATGGCTGCACATAATCAATCTGAAAAGTTTGTTCCTTATTAACGGCATCGCTATTTCCAATTTCAGTTGAATCTTTAAGGTTAGAACCTGATGGATAAATAAAGTCTGAGTTGAAATCGTTATTAAGATTCGAATTAGTTAACTGAAAAGCGAAAGAAATTTCTTGTCCTTCTTTCTTAAATTTATGGGTAAAGTCGTTGTTCCAATCGTAACCAATAACTTTATTTTTATTGTAAGAATCTCTGTTAAAACTAAAATTATTGCTACCAAAAATATTTTGATTTAAGTTATTTCCATCTGTTGAAAACTGAAACCAATTACCTTTTAAACTAGAGCTAAAAGAATTGTAATTATTAAAATCGTAATCGGCTCCTAAAGACCCATTTGTTGCGATTCTTTTGGTTTCGTTTGCACCAGATTGACTCAAAGAAAAAGAATTATCATTACTTAATTTGTCGAAACTTAAAATAGAAGTCTGTGGCCATGAAGCGTATCCACCAGCATTTCCAGAAACGGTTAATCTTCCAGTTTTGATGTTCAGATTTCCATTTCCACTGTTTTGACGAGTACCAACACCTGCATTTATAGAGCCGCTTATACCTTCTAAATTAGATTTTTTTGTAATGATGTTTACTATGCCTGATGTTCCTTCAGCGTCGTATTTTGCAGATGGGGAAGTAATGACTTCTACACTTTTAATTTGATCTGCAGGAATTGCTTTTAAAGCATCCGCCATATTCCCCGCCATCACTCCTGATGGTTTTCCGTTCACTAAAACTCTCACATTTGAGCTTCCACGGAGTGATAAATTACCATCATAATCGACAGATAATAACGGAACTTTACGTAATACATCTGTAGAGTTTCCACCAGAAATGGTCACATCTTTCTCTGCATTGTAAACAATCTTATCGATTTTATTTTCTATCAAAGATTTTTCTCCAACAACAGTTACTTCATTTAACATTTTAGCATTTGGAGATAAAATGATGTTCCCCAAATTTAGATCGAGCTTAGCTCCTGTAGTTTCTACTGGATCTATAATTTTAGCATCATAACCTATAAAAGAAAGGGTTAACCTGTACTTACCTGGTTTAATGTTTTCTAATTTAAAAGAACCTTTATCATCTGCCAATGTACCATTAGTAGCTTTTGTTTGTCCGCTTCTTGATAAAGAAATCGTGGCATAATCAACAGGTCTTTTTGTTAAAGAATCAATAATGGTTCCTGAAATTTTGCCCGTAATAGTTGATTGAGATCCTCCTCCGCCTGGGAATTGTGCATAAATAGCCTGTGTGAACAGGGTAAAGCATATTAAGATGTATAAACGTTTCATTTTGTTGCTTTTTTTCCATAATAAGACATTTGAAGTTGCATAATGTTACTTCATTTATAGAAAAAAATGTAACATTAGAGTTACATCACAATACATAAAAAAAGCCGCTAGCTGCGGCTTTTTTTTAAGATTTTTCTTGAAAAAATATTCTGGATTTGACCGTTAAATCACAATATTGATGATTCTTCCTTTTACTACAATTACTTTTTTAGGCGTTTTGCCATCTAAATATTTAAGTATTTGATCATTTGCCATTACTTCCTTTTCTACTTCAGCAGGTTCTAGCGCTAAGGATAATAAAAGATTGGTTTTAGTTTTGCCATTCACCGAAACTGGATAAGCAAATTCATTTTCTACCAGATATTCAGGATTAAATTTTGGAAAAGCAGTATAAGACAAAGTCCCGGCTTCGTTACTCAATAATTTCCAAAGCTCTTCACAAATATGTGGCGCATAAGGAGAAAGAATAACCACCAAATCCTGAAGAATTGATTTGTTATTAGATTTTAAATCTGTTAGTTCGTTAACAGCAATCATGAAGCTAGAAACAGAAGTATTGAAAGAGAAACGCTCTACATCATCCTCTACTTTTTTAATAATTTTATGTAGTGATTTTAACTCTGCTTTGGTAGGTTCGGTGTCCGAAACTAAAAAGTTGAAGTTTTCATCATGAAACAACTTCCAGAATTTTCTTAAAAACTTAAAAACCCCTTCAATTCCGTTGGTATTCCAAGGCTTACTTTGCTCTAACGGACCCAAGAACATTTCGTACATACGCAAAGTATCGGCTCCATAAGGTTCTACCAAATCATCTGGACTAACCACATTGTATTTGGACTTAGACATTTTTTCTACTTCGTGTCCGCAGATGTATTTGCCGTTTTCTAAAATAAACTCAGCATTTGCGTATTCTTC
>JBKJLB010000213.1:0-4636 GCA_046597075.1 Pelobium sp. | reverse complement strand
GCATTTTGCTATTTTTCTTAAGGTAAGGCATCGTCATCACCTGGTATATATTTCCATCTACTGCTTCTGCTTCTCTAGAAATGGTTAACCCATCATCAATAACTTTCTTAACGTCCTCAATTAATGTTTCGAACTTAATATTTGTAGTGATATTACTAAGCGGCCGGCCAATATCACCTTTACGGACGTTGATATGCTTTTCTGCACCTGGTGAAAATCTTTTTAGCAACAATTCTTTATCAACAAATAACTGACCATTAGTATTGCTTTTGAAATAATTATTCAGGTCATCATTTAGGTCTATTAACTCATCAATAGTAAGCTGGTGTTCTTTATTAACCGTTTGTAGTTCTTCATTTACAGATTGTAACTCTTCATTTGTGCTTTGCATTTCCTCATTAGCCGACTGCATTTCTTCATTTGCAGATTGTAGCTCTTCGTTAAAAGATTCCATGTTTTCATGCGAAGATGCAATACTTTCTTGTGCCATATCTAACGAATGTTTTAATTGAGCAACCTCTTGCTCCAAGCTAATAACGTGTTCCCTTGTTACCTCGTTAATATCTTCTATATAGATTACATTTTTATCAGTCGGTTTTGTTTGGTTATCTCGAAATATAACTAGCAGTAACCTTTCATTTGTTCCATTAATCTGAAAAGGGCTGAGGATGATATCAATTGGTTTGTGTTTTTTGGGATCTTTAATTTCAAAGTAAAGTCTATCAAGTACCACTCTTTCATTCATTTTTAAAGCTTTATGAGCCGCAGCTTTAAACGCAATAGAAATATGTTCTGGTAATAAATCGTTTAGGTTATAATTAAAGTTGATATTTTTTAAATAGCTTTTGGTGTCACCAAATGATTTAACTACTGATAAGTTTTCGTCTGTACAAACACCGTTTAAACCAGATTCTTTTACGAGTTCCAAATTTACCTGGTCAGTAAGTTCAGATTTTGATTTGGGTAAAATGGCTTTTTTAGTTACTTCTAGTGTAGTCTTCTTTAAATCCTCTATCATATATGAGGAAAATGCATCAAATCTAACAGCTCGCCCTGTTTTATTACTTTTCAGGATATTCCATTTTCCATTAATTTCTTTAAAGCCATCTTTGATGATGGAAGCATTTTCA
The DNA here is from genome assembly GCA_046597075.1 of Pelobium sp. Taxonomy (GTDB): domain Bacteria; phylum Bacteroidota; class Bacteroidia; order Sphingobacteriales; family Sphingobacteriaceae; genus Pseudopedobacter. Next base: position 3,506 of record JBKJLB010000213.1, on the reverse strand, counting down.
CTTGGACCTAAAAAAAGATAGCCACCTTCTTTTAATCCAAAATGGAGCAAGGAAAAAACTTTTTGTTGCAATGTTATATTTAAATAAATCAGCAGGTTGCGACAACTAATTAAATCGATATTACAATAAGGCGGGTTTTTAGTAAGGTCATGGTGCGCAAAAATCAACATTTGACGGATCTCTCGTTTTATGGTGTAAGTGTTACCTTCTTTATTAAAAAAATCTTTTAATCGTTCTTTAGATACTTTTTTTGTAATACTTTCTGTATAAACTCCTTTAGAGGCAGTATCTAGCGCTGTTTTGCTAATATCTGATGCGAATATTTTAACCTCCATATTTTTAGGATGTTTGTTTAAATACTCTTTTATCAAAATTGCTAAAGAATAAGCTTCTTCACCAGTAGCACAACCAGCTACCCAAATTTTCAACACTTCAGTTTTATTATTTTGAATGATATTTGGGATAACCGAATCTTCCATAATTTTAAAAGCCTCTGGATCTCGGAAAAAAGAAGTCACACTAATGAGGAAATCATTAGCTAATAAGTTAATTTCTTCTGCATTATCCTTTAAGAAAAGATAATATTTACTCACCGAATTCAGGTTATAATGTTCCATTCTCCTTTTTATCCTTCGGATAATGGTTGGACGCTTGTAATCTGAAAAGTCTAGCGGTAATTGACTTTTGATAAGGTTAAATATTGGATGCAAGTCTTCTTCGCCAATGTTTTCGGATGGTTGATCTTTCAATAATTTAAATGCGCTATTCTTCACATATTCTTCAATAACTTGTGGCATTGCAATAGGTGAAAGAATTTTGTCTGCACAATCTGTTGCAATAGCGGCTAAAGGCATACCATTAAAACCAGCGGTTATGGGATCTTGTACCAAAACAATTCCACCCGCATGTTTTATTGCTTCTACACCTTTAGAACCATCATTTCCTGTGCCCGAAAGAATAATGCCAATAGCTTTATTGCCACGTTCTTTTGCCAAAGAAGAAAAGAAGTAATCGATAGTCATGTGTGGACGTGGTTGATCCTTTTTATCAGATAAAATAAGCCTGCCCTTTTCTACAACCATAAATTTCGAACTAGGTATCAGGTAAACAGTATTTGTTTTAATATCTACATCTTCAATGGCCTCAATCACTTTTAATTTACTATGCTGAGAAAGGATTTGTACCATTTGACTTTTAAAATCTGATGACAGATGTTGTATCACGATATAAGAAACAGAGTCTAGAGGAGTATAATCAAAAAATGCTGAGATTGCCTCTAAACCACCGGCTGATGCACCAATGGCTATAACATACTGCTGATCAACAATTTTCGACATGTTTTCTGTGGTTTAAGTAAATACAATTGCAATTATAAAGCCAATAAATGTATGGCTATTATGAGGTATTAATTTGTTTATTTTTTTTATTTGATAGGTTTAATTGGAAAAGTGAGGATAAATGAAGTTCCTTCATTCAGCTTGCTCTCAAATTTAATTTTACCCTTCATCAACGCGGTGTAACGGCCAACGATATTTAATCCCAATCCTGTTCCCGGAATATTTCCAATATTATGTGCTCTAAAAAATGCCTCAAATAAATGCACTTGGTCTTTTTTAGGTATGCCAATGCCATTATCTTTAATGGTAATGGTTAGGTAATTTTTAGTGATTTTGGTAGAAAATTCAATTAAAGAATCCGGACCAGAGTATTTTATCGCATTGCTAATTAAGTTGATAATGCTATTTTTAAGTAAAGAGGGATTGAGTGTTGCCATACGACTGCAACCAGTATGACGGTAAATAATCCTCTGTTCTGTTTTCGCTAAAGGTTGCATGTCTTCTGTAATCTCTTCCGCAAATGAAACTACATCAAGTGGACTTAATATGGGGTTAATTTTACCGGTCTCTAATAGTTCGAGAGATAGAAAATCATTTAATATATTGGTTAAGTTTTTAGCCGAATTTTTAATGGTTTCCGTATATTTCTTTAGAGTTGTGTGGTTAAATTCGGCCGCTATTCTTGCAATTAAATCTGCCGACAATTGAATAGAAGTCAATGGAGTTTTAAATTCATGAGAGGCCATAGAAACAAAACGACTTTTTAACAAACCAAGGTGCTTTTCTTTTTCAAGAGATTCAGTGAGCTTTTCGCGACTCAATTCTACAGCGGCAAAAGAATCTGTTAAGCTTTTATTGCTAACATCAAGTGCTGTTAATAATTTTTTAAGTTCTGTAATCTCATAAAAGCTGATGATGGCACCATCTGTATTTCCAGTATTTTGATGAACGTAAGGCATGGTCATCACTTGATAAACTTTTCCTTCAGAAGATTCTGCTTCCCTGGTAATTATTTTACCGTCTATCATCACCTGTTTGATATCTTCCAAAAGTGTTTGAAACTTGATGTTTGTGGTGATATGAGCTAGCGGCCTGCCAATATCACTCTCTCTAAGATTGATGTGTTTAACTGCTCCTGGAGAGTATCTTCTGAGCAGCAAATTATGGTCTACAAACAATTGGCCGTTGGTATTACTCCTAAAATAATTATTCAAATCATCGTTTGATTCCATTAATTCAGCATTGGTTTGCTGTTGCTCCTTGTTTATGGTTTGTAATTCTTCATTTACCGATTGTAGCTCTTCATTCGAGCTATGCATTTCCTCATTTGCAGATTGAAGCTCCTCATTAAAAGATTGAATATTTTCATTTGAAGAGTTCAACAATTCATATGCCTCTTCAAGGTTAATTTTTACTTCTGTAAGTTCATGCTCTAAACTACTTAGATACTCCATACTTAGCTTCTTAAGATCTCCAGAAGCAATCAAAGACTTATTATTTCTTATTTTCCTTTTATTTGTGCTGAAAATAATGAGTAATTGCTGGCCTTTATAACCAGGATTAATAAACGGGCTGATAACCATATCCACCAAGTGATGAAGTTCATTGATTTGAAAATCCAAATCATTTAGCTCCATTTTCTGGTTTAATTTTAAAGCTTTATAAGCAACTGCTTTCACAACCATTGCTACATTATTGGGCAATAGCTCGCCCAATTCAAAATTAAAGTTTTCATTTTTTAGGTAAATAGATGTGTCGCCAAAAGCTTTCACTACTGTAAGGTGCTCATCAGTACAAACACCTGTCAAGCCTGCTGCTTCAAGAACTGATGTTTGGTCATCTTTTGTGCCCAAAACCATGGGTGTTATTATAGCTGATTTCTTATCGTCTTGCACTGGTATTTGGTTTTATTGGCAATTATTACCAAGTTAAATGAGTTAGAAGCGATAAATGAAAACTTTTAAAAATACCTTATTCTAATTTCTTTTAGCGAGTTCAATCAATTAATAGAAAAAGTATATTTTTTAAATTAAAATTAAATTTAGGCAATTTGATAGGAATAGGCAACGAAATAAAGTAAATCAAAAAGTGACATATATCACTTTTTTGCAAAAAGATTGTGACTTACTTTTCGGATTAATAATTCAAAGATGCTTTTATAACAAAAAA
>JBKJLB010000119.1:0-4753 GCA_046597075.1 Pelobium sp. | reverse complement strand
ACTCTTTTTTAGAAGGTAAAGAAGCTGCACAATTAATTGGCTTTCCATTGGTAATTCGCCCATCTTACACGTTGGGTGGTTACGGAGGAGGTTTTGTTCATAAGAAGGAAGATTTTGATGCTGCACTTTCTCATGGTTTACAGGCTTCTCCAACCCACGAAGTTTTAGTAGAACAAGCAGTTTTAGGCTGGAAAGAATACGAATTAGAATTATTGAGAGACAACAAAGACAACGTTATCATTATTTGTTCTATAGAGAATTTCGACCCAATGGGAATCCACACTGGCGATTCCATCACCGTGGCGCCAGCGATGACGCTTTCTGATCGTTGTTATCAGGATATGCGTAACCAGGCCATCAAAATGATGAGGGCCATTGGTAATTTTGCAGGTGGATGTAACGTACAGTTTTCGGTAAATCCAGAAGACGAGAAAATCATCGCTATTGAAATTAATCCTCGTGTTTCTAGATCATCGGCCTTAGCCTCAAAAGCAACTGGCTATCCAATTGCAAAAATCGCAGCTAAACTAGCCATCGGTTACAACTTAGACGAGTTAGAAAATCAAATCACAAAAACTACTTCTGCATATTTTGAACCTACTTTAGATTACGTTATCGTAAAAATCCCTCGTTGGAATTTCGATAAATTTAAGGGTGCAAATACCGAATTGGGCTTACAAATGAAATCTGTAGGCGAGGTGATGGGCATTGGTCGTTCATTTATAGAAGCACTTCAAAAAGCTTGTCAATCTTTAGAAATTGGTAGGGCGGGTTTAGGTTCTGATGGTAAACAAAACCGAAACATTGAAGACATTATGTACAAATTGGAGCATCCAAGTTGGGACAGATTGTTTGCCATAAAGGATGCCATGAGAATGGGTGTTCCTGTCGAGTCGATACGTAAAGTCACCAAAATAGACCGTTGGTTTTTAAATCAAATTCAAGATTTAGCCACCATGGAGCAGGAACTTAAGCGTTACTCCTTAAATAATATTCCAAAAGATATTTTCATTACCTTAAAGCAAAAAGGCTTTTCTGATATTCAAATTGCTTGGGTTTTGGGTAATGTTACGGAAGATGAAGTTTACGACCGAAGAAAAGAATTAGGCATTAACAGAGTGTATAAAATGGTGGATACTTGTGCGGCAGAGTTTCCGGCACAAACACCCTATTTCTATTCTACTTACGATGGCGAAAACGAATCTATCCCATCAAATAAAAAGAAAATAATTGTTTTAGGCTCTGGACCAAATCGTATTGGGCAGGGTATCGAATTCGATTATTCTTGCGTTCACGGTTTAATGGCCGCCCATGAGGAAGGGTACGAATCAATCATGATCAATTGTAACCCCGAGACTGTATCTACCGATTTTAATATGGCGGATAAACTGTATTTCGAGCCAGTTTTTTGGGAACACGTTCGTGAGGTTATTGAATTAGAAAAACCCGAAGGTGTAATTGTACAGTTAGGCGGGCAAACCGCTTTAAAAATGGCCGAAAAGCTCCACGAAAAAGGAATCAAAATTATTGGAACGTCTTACAACAATATGGACATTGCTGAGGATCGTGGTCGTTTCTCAGACTTGTTGAAAGATTTGGGTATTCCTTACCCAAAATACGGCGTTGCCGAAACTGCCGAAGAAGCCATCGAGGTTGCTCATCAAGTAGGTTACCCAGTTTTGGTGCGCCCGTCTTATGTTTTAGGCGGACAAGGCATGAGTATCGTTATCAATGATGAAGATTTAGAAAAAGCGGTCGTAAAGTTATTAGGCGATTTACCAGGAAACCGAGTATTAATTGATCATTTTTTAGATAGAGCGGAAGAATCAGAGTCGGATTCGATTTGCGATGGAGATGATGTTCATATCATCGGTTTAATGGAACATATTGAGCCTGCGGGCATTCATTCTGGAGATTCGAGTGCGGTTTTACCACCCTTCCACCTTTCGGCTCAAGTGATTTCCAAAATGGAGGAATACACCATTAAATTAGCCAAAGCTTTAGATATTAGAGGATTGATGAACATTCAGTTTGCAATAAAGAACGAAGATGTCTACGTGATAGAGGCTAACCCAAGAGCCTCTCGTACGGTACCTTTCATCGCCAAAGCTTATGACGTTCCATACATCAACATCGCCACAAAAGTGATGTTAGGGACTAAAAAATTGAGTGATTTCACCATCGAAAGAAAGCTTATTGGTTATGCGATTAAAGAGCCTGTTTTCTCGCACCATAAATTTCCCGAAATTCAGAAAGAATTAGGGCCCGAAATGAAATCAACTGGTGAAGCCATCCGTTTCATCAAAGATTTAGAAGATCCACATTTTATACAGCTATACAAAGAGAAATCTATGTATTTGAGTAAGTAATTTAATTCACTAATTAAGCCATCTCATTAATTTGGGATGGTTTTTTTATTTAGTAATAGTCTTACAACACTAAAAATTTTATTTTTTTGTGGCTCGTTCTAGCCTATCATTAATTGATTTCCCTAATTCAACATCAGGTAATCTTTCTGCAATAATGATATCCAACTTAAGTTTATCTAAACGATGCAAAGCAGCATACAAATTAGCGGCAGCCTCTTTAAAATCTCCGCTTTTTGATAATATTTCCTGATGAATGATATGAGGCGCATTTATTTCTTTAGAAAAAATTAAAAGTCCAATTCTCTTATCAGGATGTAATTTTATAAATTCCTCTACATTCTTTTCTAAATAGGTGGTTGTTAATGGGGCATAATGCCTTAAAAGCATGCCGGGTGCATCAGGAGAAATATCATTCTTGTTTTTAATTTCAATTTTACCAATCACGTCCTCTATTTCTTCTAGTGAAATTGCCCCTAATCTGTACAAAACGGGTTCGTCTTTTTCAAATCCAATAATGGTAGACTCGATACCATTTTTGCAACTTCCACCATCAAGAACCATCTGAAGTTTATCGCCAAAATACTCCTCTACATGTATTGCTTTTGTTGGGCTAATGCAACCAAAAGGGTTTGCACTGGGTGCCGCTAACGGAAAACTTAATTGTTCTAATAATGCTAATGTTACTGGGTGATTGGGCATTCTTATCGCTACAGAATCTTTACCAGCAGTAATTATATCGGGCACTTGTATATTTTTTTTTAAAACCAATGTTAACGCACCAGGCCAAAAAGTATTAGCCAGTAATCGGGCTTTACTTGGGATGTAACTTGTTAATTGATCAAGTTGATTCATGTCTTGAATGTGAACAATTAACGGGTTGAACAATGGACGGTTTTTCATCTCAAAAATTTTAGAGATCGCTTTTTCACTATAAATATTACCCGCTAAACCATAAACCGTTTCTGTAGGTATTGCAACCAACTCCTCTTGATTTAAAATATCGACCGCTTTTTGAATATCTTTTGAAATGATTGTCATTAATTATTTATTGAGTTTCACATTGATAGGTAACAGCATACTTTCGTAAAGCGCAAACATAATTAATTTGCATAATAGCCACAATCCTAATCGCATTAGGCATTAAATCGTCAGTGAAATGTACAAGCTTATCTTTAACAAAAAGCAAATGTATCTCCTATTAAACCTTACTTAAATTAATTTGAAAGACCTTAAGGCTTATTCTTATCTGTAAAATAATAGCTAAATAATTGATTATTTGCATACTTTCTAAAAAGTGTGTACCATTATTATGGGTAAGTATATTGCCAAACACACAATATAAGTTCAATTTTGGAAGATAAAACAATACAGAAAGCAGTCAATAACAGTAATAGGTATATCATTGATACACAATGGCTATTGTCAAAGCCGAATTTACATCACCAAAATAATGTCTAACTATAAAAATTAAAAACAAATGGAATCTAAAATAAAAGAAGAAAAACGTTATATACATACCCACGGAATGCCTTTAAAGGGAAAGGTATTAATGGTAGCAAGTAGCCCTACATTTTCTAAACAAACAGGTTGGCCAATTGGATTTTGGGCCTCCGAATTAACGCATCCGTTACATGTATTTCAAGAAGCAGGATATGATGTTGAATTAGCTTCAACAGAAGGCGGTGAAATTACAATGGATGGGTACTCAAATCCTGAACATGAAAGCGGCTATTCTGCACATGACATCATCTCGCTTGGCTATATGCAACAAGAATGGTTTAATCAGCTATTGAAAAACACTAAAAAAATAGCTGAAATTTCTTTCAAGGATTATGATGCTATTTTTTTGGTTGGTGGCCAAGGCCCGATGTACACTTTTAGAGGTAATCATGATTTAGAGGGCTTGTTTGCGTCTTTCTACGAATCAGGTAAGCCAAGTGCTGCCGTATGTCATTCCACTACACTTTTATTGGACGCAAAAGGGACCAATGGAGATTTATTAGTGAAAGGTAAAACATGGACCGGGTTTGCTAACTCTGAGGAAGATTTTTCAGACCAAGCAGTTGGGATGACTATTCAACCTTATAGAATTGAAAATGAGGCTAAAAAATTAAGCGATACTACGTTTAAAGTGGCGGAACCCTTCACTTCTTATGCCATTATGGATGGTAATCTGATTACAGGGCAACAACAAAATTCTGGATCGGCAGCAGCCAAAATGGTAGTTGATTTACTCAATTAAGTTTGAAAAAATTAATCAAATGGCTGATTAGGAGTCATAAATATTTAACAAGTATTAAAAATAAATTATGAAAAATATATTAATAACCGCCTCTAGTGGTAACATAGGTTCTGAAATAGTAAAAATTTTAAAGAACAAAAAG
>JBKJLB010000053.1:0-6858 GCA_046597075.1 Pelobium sp. | reverse complement strand
GCATCTACCAGAGACTGGCGATAAAGCTACCCAACCCGCAACCTTATCGTCTATCAAACACACCAATCTGGAGTGAGATAAATGGTTTTTATTCCACTCTTCCCATTCAGGAGGTTTTGCTTCAAATGTTGCAATACCAGTTGCAATGCCTAGTTCGTAAATCTTTTTTACGGCTTCCCAATGTTTAGGGAGCATTTCTTTTATAATCATAATTAACTAGCAACAGCCTGCACCAGGTTCGCATTTTGCTTTTTCTGCATAAACGGTGACACTTAAAATGCCTGTTTTACTGTTTTTGAAAGCATTAATTTCTTCCGAGTTTAAGTAATTTGCTAAAATTTCATCTGGGATAATAATCGCTTTTTCCTTTTGGATGGTGATATTCTTAAACTGATTCAGTTTGATAATTTCTAGATACACATCTTTTTGTAATGCGCCAGAAACGCAGCCTGCATACATTTCGGCAGCATTTCTTAAATTATTAGGCAGTTGCCCTACCAGCACAACATCTGAAATACTGAAATGTCCTCCGGGTTTTAAAACTCTGGCTATCTCTGAAATAGCTTGATGCTTATCTGGCACTAAATTTAAAACGCAATTACTTACCACTACATCTACCGAATTGGAGGTAAGCGGTAAGTTTTCAATATCCCCTTGTCTAAATTCTACATTATTAAAACCTAACTTTTCGGCATTTAGTCTTGCTTTTTCAACCATCGCAGGCGTAAAGTCAACCCCAATTACTTTACCTTCTGGTCCGGTTTCGTGTCTCGCAACAAAGCAATCGTTCCCTGCTCCAGATCCTAAATCTAAAACAACGTCGCCTTTTTTAATTTTAGCAAACTGTGTAGGTAATCCGCAACCTAATCCTAAATCGGCATCTACGTTGTAGCCTTTAAGTTCATCATAATCTTCACTCATGATGTTATAAACCTCTGTAGAGCAAGAATTAGTTGCCCCACAGCATGATGTGCTATTGCTTTCTTTGTCTTGTAAGGCAATCTCACTATATTTTTGCCTTACCATTTCTTTTATATTTTCTGAATTTTCCATGATTTGTGTTTTAACAACAGTTTTGGTTTTGATGATCTAATTGAAGAAAGAGCGCATTAAAAGCAGCTTGAAATTTGATGAATTTTTCTCCATTAATGCAGTAACAAGATTTTGGACCCGAAATAGTTCCTTGAATCAATCCGGCATTTTTTAATTCTTTGAGATGTTGAGAAACAGTGGATTGTGCAAGCGGTAAAACCTCAACAATTTCACCACATATACAAGACTGTTTTTCGGCTAAAACCTTTAGTATAGCTATTCTAGCAGGGTGTGCTATTGCTTTTGCAAACTCAGCAAGCTCTTGATCTATGGTTTCAAACGATTCTTTTTTATTGGTAGCCATGTTTCTTTAATTATATATCGTAAATATACGATTAAATAGAAAATAGAAACAAATTTATTTGTAAATAATGATTTATAAGAAGGTGTATATTTTTAATCCTTATCTTAATCACAAATATGGGAATTAAGAAAAAAATAAGGTACGCAATAAAAAAAGCCGATTATCAGGTTATTTTTAAAGAGCTCTTTTATATCATTTTGGGAATTACTTCTGCAAGTTTTGGTTTAAAGAGTTTTTTATTACCTAATCATTTTTTGGATGGAGGAGCTATGGGAATTTCATTGCTACTCAATATTAAAACGGGTTATTCTTTGGGAATCATTTTGGTATTGGTAAATATTCCCTTTGTTTTATTAGGCTCAAAACAGATTTCAAAAATGTTCGCTTTTAAAACCATCGCTGCAATTGCAGGCTTGGCTATAATGCTGACATTCGATTTTTTCCCGATTATTACCTCTGATAAATTACTGATAGCCGTTTTCGGCGGGTTTTTTCTGGGAGCAGGAATTGGGCTATCAATTAGGGGAGGAGCTGTAATTGATGGAACAGAGGTTTTGGCGCTCTTTATTTCTAAGAAGATTAGTTTGAGCGTTGGAGATATTATTTTAGTTTTTAATATTGCAATTTTTAGTGTAGCAGCATTAGTTTTAAATACCGAGACCGCTTTATACGCTATTCTTACCTATTTAGCAGCCTCCAAAACTGTCGATTATATTATTCATGGAATTGAGGAATACATTGGTGTAACCATTATTTCGGCAGAGAATGAAGAAATAAGACAAGCAATTATCAAAATATTGGGTCGAGCGGTAACTATTTATAAAGGAGAAAGAGGGTATGTTAAAAATCTAAATATGGATGAGCGAGAGATTAATATCGTGTTTACGGTAGTTACAAGATTAGAAGTGACAAAGCTAAGAAATTTGGTGAAAAGTATTGATAAACAAGCTTTTATAGTGATGCATGCCGTGGATGACACCTATGGAGGAATGGTAAAACAAAGGCCTTTACATTCTTAATCTTTTTTAGTCTTTAAAGCAGCTAGTACCAGCTCAACATCTTCAGGGCTATCTATTGCCAAACTTTCTTTCTTGGTAATGGCTACCTTAATTTTATAACCATTTTCTATCCAGCGAAGCTGTTCTAGCATTTCTGCTTTTTCAAGGTTGCCGATAGGAATTTTTGCAATAATCCCAAGAGTAGTAGTTCGATATCCATAAATACCAATATGCTTATAGAAAGTACATTTAGCCAATAAATCTTCAGGTTGTACATTTTTAAGATAAGGGATTACCTGCCGACTAAAATAAATAGCTTCGGATTTTTTATTGATGATTACTTTTGGCGTGTTAAGATTAAAAAGCTCTTCTGTACTTTCTATTTTTTTAACCAGTGTGGCTAATTCTGTAGCGATATCGTTGAAGCAGCTTGCCAATAAATTGATTTGCTTTGGATCTATCAAAGGCTCATCTCCTTGAATATTAATGATGGCATCAAATCCAATCATTTTTTTAGAAACCTCAGCACAGCGATCGGTACCGCTTTGGTGCTTAGCCGAAGTCATGATGACATTACCTTTAAAAGCTTTAACGGCATTAAAAATTTTTTCATCATCTGTGGCAACTACCACATCAGCCAAGGAGCTTGCTTTTTTTGCTTGCTCATAAACTCTTTGAATCATAGATTTTCCAGCCAAATCAATCAAAGGCTTTCCGGGAAAGCGTGTTGAAGCATATCTGGCAGGGATGATTCCTAAAATTTTCATCTAGAATTTTTAAAATAAGCCGTTGATTTCTCTTTCGATGGTTTCAATAATGAAACCCAAATCTTCTGGATTATTAGCAAAATCAAGTTTGTCTTTATCTAAGATTAAAAGCTTTCCTTCTTTATAATTTTTAATCCAGCGGTCGTATTTTTCGTTTAGTTTCTGTAAATAATCAATTCTGATACTTGCTTCGTACTCTCTTCCCCTGCGTTGAATGTTTTCTACTAAAGTGGGTACAGATGCCTTTAAATAAATTAATAGGTGAGGAGGGTTAATAAATGAGGTGATGTTATCAAATATGGAACGATAGTTTTCATAATCTCTAGACGTCATTAAGCCCATTTCATGTAAATTCTCTGCAAAAATATGAGCATCTTCATAAATCGTTCTATCCTGAATAACGTCTCTAGTGCCTTTTTGAATTTCGGTAATTTGTTGGAAACGGCTATTTAAAAAATAAATCTGCAGATTAAAACTCCACCTTTTCATATCGCTATAAAAATCTTCTAGATATGGGTTTTGATCAACTGCCTCATACATGGGCTCCCAACCGTAATTCTTAGCTAATAATTCAGTTAATGTGGTTTTACCAGCGCCTATATTTCCAACAATTGCTATGTGCATATCTTAAATTCTGATCTTTATAAATTCAACAAGCTTTAAAGCTAATATTAAAATGATTTAAAGCCAATAATTTCTCTTACTTCTTTAATAGTTTTTGATGCACTTTCTCTGGCTTTTATTGCGCCATGCTTGGCAACTTGCCTCAAATACTTGGTATCTTTTGATATATCCTCGATTTTTTCTCTGATCGGCTGAGTTGAAATGATCATATCTTCCGCTAATTGTTTCTTAAAATCACCGTATCTGATTTGGCATTTATTATACAAATCGTCGAAATGTTTTAAGGTATCTTCTTGAGATACAACTTTCATCAAATCAAATAAATTCTGTATTTCCTGGGGTTTTTCCTGATTTTCTTGTGTTGGCCCACCATCAGTAACAGCTCTCATTACTTTTTTTCTGATGATTTCTGGAGAATCTGATAAATAGACGGCGTTCATTTCACCTTCTGATTTACCCATTTTACCTTTTCCATCTAAACCTGGAATTTTCACTAAATCATTTGCATAATTAAATGCAAAAGGCTCTTTAAAATATTCTGTTTGATAAAGGTGATTAAAACGATTACCAAACGTACGAGACATCTCTAAATGTTGTTCTTGATCTTTACCTACAGGCACTTTGGTCGCATGATGAATTAAAATATCCGCAGCCATTAAAACAGGATAAGTTAACAAACCCGCATTCACATTATCAGGATTTGCTCTTATTTTATCTTTAAAAGAAGTCGCTCTTTCCAACTCGCCTAAATAGGCGTTCATGTTCATATATAGATACAATTCTGCAATTTCTGGAACGTCAGATTGGATGTACAATGTACTCTTTTCAGGATCTAAACCAGCCGCTAAATACTCAATTAATACTTGCTTAATGTTTCCATGAAGGTTCTCTGGAGTTGGGTGAGTAGTTAAAGAGTGATAATCGGCAATAAAGAAATAGCAATTATACTCATGCTGCATTTTCACAAAGTTACTTACTGCACCATAGTAATTTCCAAGATGTAATTTACCTGTGGATCTAATTCCGCTAACAACTGTTTCCATAATGTGGCGAAAGTAAGGAAAATTTCTATTTTTGGCTTGATGAAAAGAATATTGAGGCAATTTTGGCGCTTATGGAATCATGCCATGGTTGCTTTAGCTTTTATCCTTACTTATCCTTTTTTATATTTCTATTCTAGAAAACCTAGTAGATACAAGAAACTAAATTTTATTAGAAAAATATCAACCTTATGTTCATCCGCTTTAAGCGGGATATTTTATAAAACTATTTATGAAGCACCAATAGATTGGAGTAAAACGTATATCGTATGTCCAAATCACGCATCTAACTTAGATGTTTTTGCGATGAGTATGGCATTGAGCAATAACTTTTTCTATTTAGGAAAAGATGAATTACTTGAAAACCCAATTTTAGCTTTATACTTTAAAAGTATTGATATTCCTTTTAACCGAGATAGTAAAATGTCGGCTTTTAGGGCCTTTAAAAGAACATCAGAAAGGATTTTAGAGGGAATGACACCTGTTATTTTCCCTGAAGGAAAAATAGGGAATGAATATCCTCCAATTCTTCACGAGTTTAAAAACGGACCTTTTAGATTAGCTATTGAGCATCAAATTCCGATTATACCGGTGACTATTATTGATAATTGGAAATTTTGTTGGGACGACGGTAAGACTTATGGTTGCAAGCCAGGAATTTCAAGAATATACGTTCATCATCCAATTGAAACAAAAGGACTAAAAATAGACGATGATGATGCGCTAAAGAGATTGGTTTACGATAAAATAAGCTCGAAATTAGAATACAAGTTATAAATTAGCAGCGTTAACAAAGGTTTAAGCATTCTGAAGATGAAAATTGATAAGGCAACTGTAGATAAAATCGCTCATTTAGCAAGGTTAGAGTTAACCGAAGCCGAGAAAGAAAGATCGATTGAAGAATTGAGTGAGATTTTAAGTTTTATGGCAAAGCTTAACGAATTAGACACTGAAGGGGTTGAGCCTTTAATTTATATGAACGACGCTGTAAATGTCTTGAGAAAAGATGAAGTTATTCAAGAAATGACCCGAGAAGAGGCTTTAAGCAATGCACCGCTAAAAAATGACACCTACTTTAAAGTGTCAAAAGTGATTCAAAAATAATTATCTGTTAAAGAATTTCATCTTACCTGTAACAAAGCACCCACTTTGCTTGTCAAACCTTCAAAAAAAGCAAAATGCAGTCATTAATAACGATCACAGATTTAGGCCGAAAATACGTAATTGGATCCGAGACGATACACGCATTAAAATCAGTTTCCTTAACAATAAATAAAGGCGAATTTGTAGCGTTAATGGGACCATCTGGATCTGGAAAATCAACTTTAATGAATCTTTTAGGCTGTTTAGACACACCTACAAAAGGTGAATACATATTGAATGGGATTAAAGTAAGTCAAATGACAGACAGCGAATTAGCTACCATTCGAAATAAAGAAATTGGTTTTGTTTTCCAAACATTTAATCTGTTGCCTCGCTCTACCGCTCAAGATAATGTTGCTTTACCATTGATTTATGCCGGAATAAAGAAAAGGGATAGAGATCAACGTTCTAAAACAGCATTAGAAAATGTGGGATTGGGAAATCGTATTACCCACAAACCTAATGAACTTTCTGGAGGGCAACGCCAAAGAGTAGCTGTTGCAAGAGCGCTAATCAACAATCCATCAATTATTCTTGCAGATGAGCCAACTGGAAATTTGGACACAAAAACATCAGTTGAAATAATGGGGTTAATAGAAGACATTCATTCAAAAGGCAACACTATTATTATCGTAACACACGAAGAGGATATTGCCAAACATGCTCACCGTATCATACGTATGCGTGATGGTTTAATCGAAGAAGATTATTTAAATCAAGATATTAAAACAGTTTCGTCTAAACTTAGCGAGCTGTAAAAGAAGTTTTTAGTTTATGTTTTGGAGGTGAGTTCAAATGAGCTTACCTTTTTTTATTAAACAATTTTGAGTTTTCGCTGTATTTGTGTTATTATTAATTATTCTTGGCGTTTCCTGCCTGCCGCAGGCAAG
>JBKJLB010000212.1:0-2686 GCA_046597075.1 Pelobium sp. | reverse complement strand
CCGTTTGATATTCAAAACGTAGCCAGAAGAAAAT
Source organism: Pelobium sp. (assembly GCA_046597075.1). GTDB lineage: Bacteria > Bacteroidota > Bacteroidia > Sphingobacteriales > Sphingobacteriaceae > Pseudopedobacter. Next base: position 2,652 of record JBKJLB010000212.1, on the reverse strand, counting down.
TAAGGATGATTAATAATGCCCAAAACATCAACGACTTAAGAATTCCCCCTGCTAATCATTTAGAAAAATTAAGCGGTAATATGTCTGGTTTTTATAGCATCCGAATAAACCAGCAATGGCGAATCATTTTCAAATGGGAAAGTGAAAATGCTTTTGATGTTGAAATAATAGATTACCATTAAATTAAGTAAAAATGAACAGGTTAAAAAATATACATCCTGGAGAAGTGTTAAAAGAAGAGTTCTTAATTCCTTTAGAAATTAGTGCTTATAAGTTAGCTAAAGAGACTTTTATTCCTCAAACTAGGATAAGTGAAATATTAAAAGGTAACCGGAGAATTACCGCTGATACGGCTTTAAGACTGTCCAAATATTTTGGAACTAGTTCTAAGTTTTGGCTTAGTTTACAAGATGACTTTGATTTGGAGGAAGAAAAATTAGCTAAAAACGATGAATTTGAAAGTATTCATCCTTTAAATAGCGTTGCTTAATTATATTGAATTTTTCAAACTAATGGCTCCTGCTGACTCAAACAATGGAAACTTCCTAAGCCCCAAATGATATCAGTAGAATCAATTCCTACTGTCTCTCTGTCCGGAAAACATTTCGCAATAATATCCAAAGCAACTTGATCTTTTGCACTTCGAAAAGTAGGAACAATTACACAAGCATTACTGATGTAAAAATTAGCATAAGAAGCTGGCAATCTGGTATCTTCATAAATCACCGCATCAGGCATGGGTAATTCTATGATATTTAGCTTTTCACCATTTATCAATCTCATTTCTTTTAACTCCCGAAGATTAGTTTGTAGCAATTCGTAATTCTCATCTTCAAGGTTATCCTCCACTACCGTGATCACCGTATTGTGATTTACAAAACGAACCGTGTCATCAATATGCCCGTCTGTATCATCACCAACAATGCCATCGCTCACCCATAAAACTTGCGCTTGTCCATAAAAATCTTTCAGGTATTGTTCTATCAGTTCTTGATTTAAATGAGGATTACGATTTTTATTCAGCAAGCAACTTTTAGACGTAAGAATCGTTCCTTTCCCATTAAACTCTACTGAACCACCTTCCATAATAATTCCTGGATTAAAAACCGGAATGTTAAAGTGCGCTCCAATTTTTGTCGGAATCACATCATCTAAATCAAAAGGAGGATATTTTCCGCCCCAAGCATTAAAACCCCAATCTACAATCACTTTCTTCTGCTCTAAATCTGGATTAATCAAAAAAGCCGGACCATGATCTCGACACCATGCATCATTAGTAGGATGAAAATAAAATTCTATTTGAGATAAATCTGCTCCAGCTCCTTCAATATGTTTTAAAGCAAACACCTTCATTTCTTCATCTCGAACGTTGATTCTTACTTTTTCAGAAAGCGCTAAATATTTAATAAACTCCGCATATCTTGGATAAATCGAGTCAATTTTTCCCGGCCAACTCTCCGCTTTATGCGGCCAACTCAACCAAGTTGCTTCGTGTGGAGCCCATTCGGGTGGAAAGGTATAAGAAGTCGGAAGTCGGAGGTCCGAAGACCGAAGTTCGAAGTCGAGAGATGAAAGTTTAGAAGTTTCGGTCGTATTTTGGGAGTTCTGATTTTCCATTTATTTTAATGATTTTTTTAATGCAATTAGCATAAAATGAATTTGTTCACAGGCTGAATAAAGCTTATCGAAATCTTCTTGTTTAATAATATTTCTTCTTTTACCAAGGTGCAGACAACTTACAACTTCAATATTTGAGCGGATGGCATAGGATAAAAATCTTGCAAATTCAGGGTTAGATTGGTCGGTACTTCCTTCAGCAATATTCAAGGCTATGGAATCTGTTGCTCTTTTAATCTGAGAAGACAAAACGTATAATTCATCTTTTGGGAATTGCTTAGTAAGTAGATCAATCTCATATGATAAATCAATTGCTCTTTGCCATACATTAAGATTTTCAAACTTAAATGCCATAACTAAAATTTTAACTTTGGGCTTTAATCTTCAGACTTTTTAACCCCAGACTTCGGTCTTCAGTCTCCCGACTTTAGACTTTTAACCATCCAAACTTCAGTCTTAACTCTTCTGACTTCATAGGCCCGATTTTGGATTTTTTAACTTACAAAACAAGCTCACCACCCAAACTTCGGTCTTCGGTCCTCCGACTTCGGACTTTTTCAGTCCTCATCAATAAACCTCTTTACAATCGGCTGATAAGAATCAATCCTACGGTCTCTTAAGAAAGGCCAATGCACACGATAACTATCAGATTTTGCTAAATCCACTTCTTGTACATGCACTTCCTCATTATCTACAGAACCTTTATACAACAATCTCCCGAAAGGATTGGCGATAAATGACCCGCCCCAAAATTTCACTCCTGCTTCTTCTCCTACCCTGTTCACACCAACCACATGCACTCCGTTTGCAATAGCATGAGAACTTTGTATCGTTTGCCAAGCATTATGCTGCTCTTCATTAGTGGGTAAATCTTGAGTAGTTGCCCAACCAATGGCAGTTGGATAGAAAAGAATCTCGGCGCCCATTAAAGAAGTAATCCTAGCGGCTTCAGGATACCATTGATCCCAGCAAATTAACACTCCGATGGTGGCGAACTTGGTTTTAAAAACTTTGTAGCCTAAATCACCAGGAGTA
>JBKJLB010000153.1:0-3201 GCA_046597075.1 Pelobium sp. | reverse complement strand
ATCAAAGGTTATTTGATTTCTCATGGTCATTTAGATCATCTATCGGGCTTGGTTATGAACTCTCCTGATGATAGCCCAAAACCAATTTATGCCATGCCTTATGTACTTGATGTTTTTAAAGAACATTATTTTAGTTGGGATACTTGGGCAAATTTTGCCAATGAAGGCGAAAAGCCAGCCTTGGCGAAATATCATTATGTGGGTTTAAATCCTGATCAAGAAATTCCATTGGAAAACACCTCGATGTTTGTGAAACCATTTGTATTGAGTCACTCCAAACCTTATCAGAGTACAGCTTTTTTAATTCGCTCTAACCAAGATTACGTCTTGTATTTAGGCGATACAGGAGCAGATCGAATTGAGCAATCAGACAAACTAGATCAACTTTGGAAAGCTGTTGCGCCACTCATAAAAAATCATCAGTTAAAAGCCATCATGATAGAAGTTTCTTTTCCAAATTCTCAATCAGAGAAACAACTATTTGGGCATTTAACGCCAAAATTATTCATGGAGGAAATGCAGCATTTAAGCGCTCATACTGGAGTTGATGCAATGAAAAATCTGAATGTAGTGGTTACTCATATGAAGCCCGTTGAGGACAATATTGCAACCATTAAAAAGGAAGTAAAAGCAGGAAACGAGTTGGGTTTAAAGATCATCTTCCCTAAGCAAGCTAAAGAACTGGATTTTTAATTACCTTGATAAAAAATTGAGACTTATGTGGTGGATTTATGCTTTATTAGCCGCTTTTTTCGCTTCGTTAACCGCCATATTTGCAAAAATTGGAGTCGCAAATGTCAACTCAGATTTAGCAACGGCCATTAGAACGGTAGTGATTTTGTTACTGGCATGGGCCATTGTTTTGGCAAGGGGCGAAATGAAGGGGATTAGTCTATTATCCAAACATAATTTGCTGTTTTTAGGCTTATCAGGATTAGCAACAGGGCTATCTTGGATATTTTATTTTAAAGCTTTGCAGATGGGAAAAGTTTCTCAAGTTGCTCCGATAGATAAATTAAGCGTGGCTTTTACTATTATTTTAGCGATGATTTTTTTAAACGAAACCCTCACTTTTAAAACTGCAATTGGCGCAATATTTATCATCATTGGTTCTTTGGTCCTCATTTTCTAAAAAAGAATTTTATATTTGATTTAGATATTTACAAGGGTGATGGTGTTCCACCCATTTGAACCGACCAAATTTGGTATGATGACGCCTACCGATAAAATAGTATTTTTTATTTGTGGGTATGTCTAAAAACAGCATTCAGTCAGAACATTATTCTATTTTCAAACATCTTTTAAAGTGGATTTTATTTACCATTCCGGTTGCTTTAGTGATTGGTAGTTTGGTTGCCTTATTTCTTTGGCTACTGAAAAGCGCCATTTTCTTCCGCTTTTCCCATACTTATTTATTGTTCATTTTGCCCTTGGCAGGAGTTGCTATTCATTTCATGTATAAACTCTGGGGGAAATCTTCTGAAAAAGGAAACAACTTGATTATGGAAGAAATTCATCAACCCGGTGGCGGTGTCCCGGCCCGAATGGGTCCTTTGGTTTTAATTACTACGGTAATGACTCATCTTTTCGGAGGTTCTGCTGGTCGTGAGGGAACTGCGGTACAAATAGGCGGAAGCATAGCCCAGCTTTTTGCTTTGTGGTTTAAAATGAACGAAAGAGATGTGAAAACACTTTTACTAGCTGGAATTGCAGCCGGTTTTGGTGCAGTTTTCGGAACACCTTTAACAGGAGCCATTTTCGCTATCGAGGTGATTGCGCTAGGTCGATTACAATACGATGCGATTATTCCATGTTTAGTAGCCAGTTTAGTGGGCGATTTAACAGTGGAGGCTTGGAATGTTCACCATACTTTATATCACATCGATTGGGTTGCAAACGGAGAATATTTTCTTTCAGATTATCTAAAATGGGATATTTTGCTGATGGCTAAAATTGTAGGCGCATCGGTAGCTTTTGGTTTAGCGAGTTATCTTTTTGCGGAACTGGTCCATTCAATTAAAAACCTATTTAATGGCATTTTTAAAATTAAATGGATGATTCCTTTCTTTGGAGGAGTAACCATTATTTTACTTTATTTTTTAGTGGGTAAACCCGATTATTTGAGTTTAGGTGTTGATGCTGAATATCCCGGGGCGATTACCATTTCCTCTGCTTTTGCCCAAGGTGGCGCAGATGCTTTCAGTTGGCTTTGGAAAATTATTTTTACAACCGTGACTTTAGCAACTGGTTTTAAAGGAGGTGAAGTAACGCCATTATTTTATATAGGAGCAACTTTGGGTAATGCTATAGCCCAGCTGATGAATGCACCGGTCAGTCTATTTGCAGCTTTGGGTTTCATTGCTGTTTTTGCTGGAGCAACTAACACCCCTTTAGCTTGTACTTTTATGGGCGTGGAGTTATTTGGTGGCGAATATGTTTTGTTCTTCGCCTTAGCTTGTTTTATTGCTTATTTCTTTAGCGGCCATTCCGGCATTTACACTTCCCAGCGCATCGCTGTTCCTAAAATATTCGACAGTTATTTTTCTAAAGACACCTCACTAAAAGATGCCCAAGCTAGAAGAAGTTCTTATTTGGGGAAGAAGTTTGAGAAGTATAGGTTTTGATGTTTTTGTCCTGATGAATTTATTTCAGCATCTCATAGAAGTTCAATTCACAACAAGCTTTGGCTATGAATTAAAGGACATTGTTAGTAGGGATTCCGAAATAAATTCGGAATGACAAAGGTGTAAATTTTAATAAATTGAGTCATGCAACATCCTGGAGGTTTTACTTATATCATGTCAAACAAGACAAGAACTGTATTTTATATTGGCGTTACAAGTAATATTAGAGCTAGAGTGTTTGAACATAAAGAAGGTAATGGCTCAATATTTACCTCAAAATATAGATGTTATTATTTGGTTTACTATGAATGGTTTCAATATATAAATCACGCAATTGAGAGAGAGAAACAATTGAAAAACTGGCATCGGCAATGGAAGATAAATTTGATAAAAGATCAAAACCCCGAAATGAAGGATTTGTATGATGAAACTTAATTTTCTTTTGTCTTGCTGAATTGAGTTCATGATCTCTGAGAAGTTCAATTCACAACAAGCTTTGTCTAAGAATTAAAGAGAATTGTTAGCAGGGATTCCGAAATAAATTAGGAATGATAAATTTTGGTTTAGTAATATTATT
>JBKJLB010000135.1:0-8870 GCA_046597075.1 Pelobium sp. | reverse complement strand
CAAAAAGGATTAAAGAAATAATTTCTTGAATAAAATTATATTTAGAAAAGGTTCGGGAAACTCCCCGGACCTTTTTTGTTTTTACATTTTGGCATTCTTTTATGGCGTAATTCGCTTATTTTAGAAATTGGCTTACCTTTACAGCGATAAATTTTAGTCCATGAAAAACTACTTCAATCTTAAAGAGATTCTTTCTGTGAGCATGATTTTGTTCGCTATCATAGATATTTTAGGTTCGATACCTGTAATTATCCAATTGCGACAAAAAGCGGGTCATATTCAATCAGAAAAAGCAACTACTGTTTCTTTATTGTTGATGATTGTTTTCCTTTTCTTAGGAGAAGGACTTTTAAACATCATTGGCTTAGATATTTCTTCCTTTGCCATTGCCGGTTCTATCGTAATTTTCATTATTGCTATGGAAATGGTTTTGGGAATTAACCTCTTTAAGGAAGAAATTCCAGAAGCAGTATCAATTGTTCCTTTGGCTTTCCCATTAATTGCTGGAGCAGGGACAATGACCACTTTGTTATCTTTAAAAGCAGAATATGATACGCCAAATATTGTTGTTGGAATTATAGTAAACATGATTTTTGTTTACGTCGTACTTAAAAACTCAGCAAATATCGAAAGGCTTTTTGGACCAACGGGGCTTCATATCTTAAGAAAAGCGTTTGGAATTATTCTTTTAGCTATCGCGATTAAGCTGTTTAGAAACAATACGGGTTTGTAGTTTTTAGAATCGGCTTAAGCTTTCTTTATCAACCTAGCCACAAACATAGTGTCGCCTTTAGATTGATATCCTTTTATGAGTGTTTGTTGCTCAACTGCTAGATTAAAATTTTCGCAAAGCCATTGTGCTTGGTCCTCGTTTTCTTCTTTAAAAACCGAGCAGGTAATATAAATTAGAGGCTTTCCTGGCTTTAAATATTTAATCACATTGGCGGCGATTTTCCTCTGTAACTCTGAGTAGAACTTAATTTTATGATCTGCAAACTGGCTAATCATTTCGGGTGTACGCCCCCAAGTACCTGAGCCACTACAAGGAGCATCTAAAATAATTCCATCAAATTCGTAATCATGTAAAAACAAATCCTGGCTTTGGGTTAAATCAAATAGCTTTCGCTGATAACCTCTAATTCCTGCCAAAGCAAAACGGTCTTGCAGGTTATCTAAGATAGATTCTCTGTTATCCGATACCAATAGTTTAATATCTGGCTGTTCATCATAAAGGAGCAAGGTTTTACCTCCAGATGCCGCACAACAGTCCCACCATTTATCCCATTTCTGAGGTTTAAAAAACTCACCTACCTTTTGCGAAGACACATCCTGAACCTCATAAATACCTTTATCCAAAATTATTTGGTCGAGCTTTGTACCGTTGGGCAAGGCAAAAGTCTGTTCATTTATTTGCGTAAAACGAGTTTCAGCTTCCGCTAGTAATTTTACAACACGTTTTTCCTGCCCTCGCTTTACGCGGATGAATAAATCAGGCTGAATAAAATGAGATTTAAAAAAAGGTGGGGTATCAATTCCTTCCGAAAGGTGGTTTGCAAACGGAAAAACATCTGTTAAAAGAAAATCAGGGTATTCTTGTTTTACCAATTTAAGCTTATCATCTATTGATAGATGAACTAAAGCGTCCCAGTCAGGTTTAAAATGATTAAGAAAAGAATTAGGCTGATCATTACCTAAAAACTCGGCAATTACTAACCTATTCTCTTGTGTTTCTTGTTTTAGAATATCTCCTAATCTAAAATAATTATAAATTAGGCGGCTAGCAATTCGACGGTCTTTTGAACCCATCTGCTTATTTTGCCTGTAGTACAGTGATAAAAAACGATGAAGAGGCTGATCTAAATCATACTGCTTTAATATATTTTGAAAGGTGCTGAGTTGATGAATTGCCTTCATCTTAATTTACTTTTTTTAGCTGCCCTGATTCAAACTTCATCACCATCAAGCTACTGTTATAATATCCTGCTTTGGAATCCTTTATAAATGTAAAATCATTATGGATACCATCGTAATTTTGTTTATCAACTAAAACCATAAAATCCTTTCCTTTTTCGTTCATCAATAAGGCAAAATAATAACCAATATCAAAACCTTTAACGGCATATTCACTAGGCTCCAATTGAAATTGAGACCTATAATTTTTGATGAAACTGGCGCTTCGTCCATATTTATAGTTTACCTGATAAGAGGAAGTTGTGTAGGCGTTTAATTGCTCCATCAAAGTGTAGTCTAAAAATGAAGCTCGCTCCCAACCTGGGTGCCCAATTACAGAGATTTGATAAGTTTCGCTCAGCTTGATCAACTGTTTTAATATCTCACTTAGAAATAAACGATCTGTTGCTGGTAAAACCACAACATTCAAGCTCACAGGACTTAAATATTTAAATACGTTAGCCATTCCAACAGCTTTAATTCCTATCTCACTTACTGGGATTCCTTTAGCTAAACTGTCCATTCCTTTTTTAAAAGGTACGGCATATTTATACTCATCAGCCTGTCCACTTCTAATCAAAAGTACTTTCTTGGGCTTTAGCTCTTGTTTAATGAAAGACGCCGCTTTAAATGCGTGTTGATCTAATGAGTTGTTGATGCTCACCAAATATGGGTTTTGAAATAACCCCGGATCAGATGCAGCTAATGGGGATACCATCGGAATTTTTAGACTCTTACTGTAGCTAGAAAAAGTTTTAATCCCATTAGGAAAAACTGGTCCGACTATCAAATCAGAAGCTTTTATAGACCCTTTTGCTGCCAAATTTGCTAGTTGAATTGGATCATCTTTAGAATCAAAAACCTGTATTTTGAAATTTACTTTTGCATTTTGATGGGCCACAGAGTCGACCCCCATTTTAAACCCCTGATAAAAATCAATTGCTATTTCAGACTTCTTGATATCTGAAGCACCAGCACTTTTATAACTTACGGATGCTAATTCGAATGGCAAAACCAAAGAAATAATCATTTCTTGCGGAGTTTTTGATTTTTCCACAGGCTCCAATTTTTTTATTACTGGCTCTTCTTTTGGTTTATCTGGTGCAACAGGAGGTCCCTTTTTGGTTGGTGCAATTTTAGGCGAACAGGCGCTTAAAAAAATTCCTAACAAAAAAATTCCTACTAATTTATTCCCACTCAATCGTTGCAGGTGGTTTAGAACTGATATCATAAACTACTCGGTTAACTCCTTTTATATTATTGATGATTTCATTAGATATTTTAGCCAACAAATCGTAAGGTAAATGACTCCAATCAGCGGTCATGCCATCTCCAGATTCTACAGCTCTTAAAGCCACTACATTTTCATAAGTACGCTCATCCCCCATTACACCAACAGATTGTACAGGTAAATAAATCGCTCCAGCTTGCCAAACTCTGTCATACCAACCAGCATCTTTTAAATTCTTGATATAAATATAGTCTGCCTCTTGTAATATAGCTACTTTTTCAGGAGTAATGTCTCCCAATATTCTTATGGCTAAACCGGGGCCAGGAAATGGGTGGCGACCTAAAATATCATCAGGTAAGCCTAAAGCCTTTCCAACCCTACGCACTTCATCTTTAAATAAAGATTTTAAGGGTTCAACTATTTTCAGCTTCATAAAATCAGGCAAACCACCTACATTATGATGTGATTTGATTGTTGCAGATGGACCACCATTTACCGAAACAGATTCTATCACATCAGGATAGATAGTTCCTTGTGCTAACCATTTTACATCATTAATCTGATGAGCTTCATCATCAAATACTTCTATAAAAACCCTGCCAATTGCTTTTCTTTTTTTCTCAGGATCTGATAGTCCTGCCAAAGCATCATAAAAACGTTGCTTCGCATTAACGCCTTTAACGTTTAAACCTAAGTTTTTATAAGAATCTAAAACCGATTCGAATTCATTTTTTCTTAGTAAACCATTATCTACAAAGATGCAATGTAGATTTTTACCGATGGCTTGATGAAGTATCAATGCCGCAACAGAAGAATCTACTCCGCCAGATAAGCCTAAAACTACTTTATCATCTTTTATTTGTTCTTGTAATTCAGCGATGGTAGTTTCGGCGAATGCAAAAGGTGTCCAATCTTGTGAACATCCACAAATATCGATTAAGAAATTTTGTAATAATTGTTTTCCATCTGTAGAATGTGTTACTTCTGGATGAAATTGAATACCATAAGTTTGCGAGCCTTTAATTTGATAGGCCGCTACTTTTACAGTATCGGTACTCGCTATTATTTCAAAATTTTCTGGTATTTCTTTGATGGTATCTCCATGCGACATCCAAACTTGAGACCTCACAGGCAAATTTTGCATTAAAACGTTATTGCTGTGGATGTATTCCAAATTTGCTCTGCCGTATTCCCTAATTTCGGATGGTGTAACTAGTCCACCCGAATGTTGAGCAATGTATTGAGCGCCATAGCAAACACCTAACAAGGGTAGTTTTCCATGAAATTGATTAAAATCTACTTTTGGTGCATCAGCTTGACGAACTGATGAGGGACTACCAGAAAGGATTACTCCTTTGGTAAATTCATCAATTTCTGGTATTTTGTTAAACGGGTGTATTTCACAATAAACATTCAGTTCACGAACTCTTCTAGCGATAAGTTGGGTGTATTGAGAACCGAAATCGAGGATCAGAATTTTCTCTTGCATGGGCAAAGATAAAAATTTATTTAAGGCTGCTTCATATAATTAACGATTTCATGAAGCTAAAATGAATGATGATTTGTAATTTAGTTGAATAAGGAAAATTAACCGCTGAAATGAATCGTTTCTTTTACAAAATCTTACTCTTATTAAGCATTTCATTTTTAGTTCTTGGCTCATGCGAAAGATTTCATAACCGTTCGAATGTTATTGAGGCTAACCAAAGTATTTTAGATACCGCACAACGATATATTGTTCTATCAAAAGACACTACTTTCAAAAAAGACACTACCCAACTTAGCGAGGTTTCAGATAACGAAATATCTACAGATACATTAGAAAATAAAGTACAAGGTTCGCCCGATGCTTTAGTAGCTTATGCCATCACAATAGAGGGCGCACCTTATGCTTATGGCAAACAAGACCCTGTTGAAGGTTTTGATAATTCGGGCTTTGTGAATTATATTTTTAAGCATTTCTCTGTAGATGTTCCTCGTTACACGGCTGAGTTTGCCAAAGTTGGAAAACCAATAAATTTGGTTGATGCTGGGCCCGGAGATATTATACTTTTTTCGATAACTGATAGCGTGAAAAAGAGGGTGGGGCATGTTGGCATAATCACATCAGAAGTTGGCGAGCCAATATCCTTTATTCACGCAACTTCAGGAAGATTTAAAGGCGTAGTAGTTACCAAAATGAATAGCTATTATCAAAAAAGATTAATGGGGATTAGAACACTTTTTAGATAAAATTATATGAGAAAATTTTTTAAATATCTTGGCGTTATTTTACTACTAATGACTGTTTTTGTGTTATTCAAAACGTTCACTTTTAAAAGTAAACAAATAAAAGAAGCACAGATCCCTTTATTAAATCTCGACGATTCCTGTGTTGTTCATTTGCAAAAAGCAATACAATTTCAAACCATTTCTTTTGATAATCCTCAACTAATGGATAGTAGTCAGTTTAAAGGATTTCAGCAATTTTTGATTCAAACTTACCCTTTAGTTTTTTCTAAAATGACATTAGAAAAAGTAAATGATTTTGGTTTGATTTTACACTGGAAAGGAAAATCAGCGACAGCAAAACCCATCATATTAATGGCCCACCAGGATGTAGTTCCTGTAGAAAAAGCAACATTAGATAAATGGGATGCGGAACCCTTTAGCGGAAAAATAAAGAACGGTTTTATTTATGGCCGGGGAACAATTGATGATAAGGGCAGTTTAATTTCCATTTTAGAAAGTACCGAATTACTACTTAAACAAGACTTTACACCAGCAGTTGATGTTTATTTTGTGTTTGGACACGATGAAGAAATCATGGGCTTAAAAGGTGCAAAAGCAATGTCTAAACTGTTTGCTGATAGAAAAATATCTGCTGCTTTTATTTTAGATGAAGGGGGAATTATTACGGAATACAAAGTACCCGGACTAAATAAGACTGCCGCTGTAGTGGGCATTGCAGAGAAAGGTTATCAAACATTAGCTTTAAAAATTAATATTCCAGGTGGACATTCCTCTATGCCAGAAGATAAAACCGCTATTGACGAAATGGCTAAAGCAATTGTAAAATTAAAGGAACAACCTTTTAAAGCTGAAATCACACCTATTGTTGGCAGCTTTTTAAGCTACATTGGACCAGAAATGCCTTTTGTTAGTAAAATGGCCATGGCAAATCAATGGCTATTTAAACCGCTCATCATTAGTAATTATAGTAAATCTGGAGCTGGTAATGCTACTATTAGAACAACTACGGCAACTACTATTTTTAATTCTGGGTTCAAAGAAAATATTATCCCTGGCGAAGCCAAAGCCATTGTTAACTTTAGAACACAGCCTGGTGTTTTACGTAGCGATGTGATTGCACATATTAAAAAAGTAATAGCAAATGATAGCATTAGGATAACAGGAATAGGTAATGGGGAAGAACCTAAACAAATAGCAAATGTGGATGACCCGACTTTTAAATATATCCAAAAAACCATCTCTGGTTTTCATAAAGATATTATTGTTGCGCCTTATTTAGTTTTAGGAGCCACAGACGCGAGATATTTCGGTAACATTAGTTCTCAAATATTTCGTTTTATTCCGTTTACTGATCCAGAAGGTTTTCATGGGGTAAATGAACGAATTAGTGTATCAGAATACAAAAAAGGCATCAGCTTTTATTATCAGTTGATGAAAAATTATCAACCAAAAAATTAATTAAAAAAAAACCATCCCCTGATGCAGAAGATGGTTTTTGTAAATTTTTAAAATTTTAATCTAACCCGCCTTTTCTTGTTGGTGATCTTTGTGTAGGCCATTCCGTTTGCTTTCCTGTTCTAGAATTAAAAGGTAAAACACTTTTTACTCTAGATGTTGTCTCTGGATCTTCACAAGCCATATAAACTAAAATAGCTGTTAAAATCGCATTGCTTTTTACATCATCAAAAACAATTTTATCATACGTATCTCTGTTGGTATGCCAAGTATAATTTCCGTACGACCAACTTATTGAACTTAACGAAAATGCTGGCGCACCTGCTGCAACAAAAGAAGCATAATCTGACCCACCACCACCTGGCGAGCCTGGAAAAGAGGTTTCAATTTGTTTTCTTATATCATTTGGCACAGCATTTAACCACCTACCTAAATAATCATACGCGTTTAAAAATCCTTGCCCAGATAGATTAACCACTCTACCTGTTCCGTTATCTTGGTTAAATAATACTTGTAAGTTTTTAACAATTTCTGGGTGATCTTCTACAAATGCCCGTGAACCGTTTAAACCTTGCTCTTCGCTACCCCAATGGCCAACTAAAATTGTTCTTTTAGGGTTTGGATAAAATTTCTTTAAAATACGCATGGCCTCCATCATAGTAACCGTTCCAGTACCGTTATCAGTTGCGCCAGATGCCCCATCCCATGAATCAAAATGTGCGGAAAGCATGACGTATTCATCAGGCTTTTCAGTTCCTTTTAATTCTGCCAAAGTATTAAATGTAGGCACCACTCCGTTTTCTTTTGAAGTTGCTACAATATTTAATTTTGGTGTATTCCCTGATTCTGCCAATCTATACAACAAACCATAATCTTCCAAAGAAATATCAAGTGAAGGAATTTTTTTAGTGTAGGCGCTAAAAATTTTATTTACTCCAAAACCTGCCGACCAATAAGAAGAAATGATACCTGCTGCACCAGCATTCTCTAAAGCTACTGGTAAAGTTCTGTTGGTGTGTCCTGTTTTTCTAATTCTATCGCTCCAAGCATTTGTTATTTCGGTGCGATCGTTTTTCATTTTCGCTATAGATTCTTTAGTGCCAAACTGATCCCAGTTATCGTCGGGTCTTCCTGTAGGCTGCATCATAGAAACCATAACTAATTTTCCTTTTACATTGGGTAACCAAGCTTTAAATGCATTAGAGTCAGCTAAGTCTGGGATAATAATCACATCCCCAGTTATTCCCTTTGTGGAAGTTGATGGACTCCATGCCAATTGAGTTCCTTCTAAACTTCTCACTCTTGGCGAAACCATATCGATATGAGTAATTCCTCTTTCCCAACCTCTCCATTCGCCCCATTTTTCATTTCTGGCAGTTATTCCCCAATCAGTATATTTCTTTACAGCCCAATCATTGGCTGTTTTCATTTGGGGAGACCCTACTAAGCGTGGTCCTATCACATCTAAAAGTTCGTGGGCTAACTTTTGAATTTGTGAATTTTCTGTTTCTTCCTTTATTATTTTATCAATAATTGCATTATTATTTTGGGCAAAAGCCACCGTCTGAATGCATAAAAAAGCAATGAATAAATAGTTTTTAATTCTCATGTTTTAGGATTTAGAAATAAACGTACTGATGTTTTTAAACTCTAATTTATTAAATCTTATTTTATTACTGAGTAGAAAGATTTTTTGTATCTGATTTGATACCAAGGTTACTTTAGCTTATTGATATTGCCTCCATTAATTTCTTTTAATATTAAAACTGTTAAGAATAAGATCTATTTGACAACTTGACCTTATCATTTCGATGCCAATTAGCCATAAAATAAATTCTGGTAAGTTTTTTGTATGATTTTGAGAAAAATTATGAAAACCACAATTGATCCGAAAGATTTAAAAAATAATGCCAACGATAAAAACATCACTAATGAGGATGAAAAAATTGTAAACAAGAAAACTGAAAACACGCATGAAGCCCCGATTGAAGATGAAGGAGTA
>JBKJLB010000189.1:0-3556 GCA_046597075.1 Pelobium sp. | reverse complement strand
ACCGAATCTAAGTAATTAACCACTCTGTTAGATTGACGCTCTACTTGCTCTTTTTTAGCTGCCAATTTTAACTCATAGTCAGAAATCCCCGTCATAAAATTAGGCTTTGGTATCATCTTCATCACTGGGCCTAAAGCTGGGTCTTCAACAATATACGTTCTTACGGTGTCAACAACTGGGGCACCTCTTTTCACCATACGGTTTAATAAAGTTATTTTGGGAGCTTCCACAAATGATTGCCGCATGATATTGTGCAAATTGCCGAATTCGTCTATTACTTGGTCTAAATCAACCCTAACATCAAAATTTGTTGGTGCTGGCTGTTCTTCAGAAACTGGTCCGTTATAGACCATACGGTAAGGATACCTGCTTTTCAAAACGCTATCTCTTAACCTGAAAATACTATCAGACTTAGCCTGATTTTTTTTCATTGATTTCACAAAAGCGATAATAGCCTTTTCGTTTTCTAATTTTTTTCGATCAGTTTCGTTATAACGATGAGATGCTTTTGCTGATTGATAAACCTCATTAACTGTGTTTTTTATAGCCCTAAAACCCTTTCCTCTTTCCTGTTCATCTGCTTTATGAGTTAAGAAAAGCAATGCCTCTTTTCGCTCTAGCTTGTCTGAAACGTTGTTTAATGCATCATTTACAGATTGATCAAAAAGCTGCGATTTTAAACCATATGATTCCCTCAAAAAATAATACTGCATCCCTACTACACCTAAAAGCGCAAAACTCATTAAGCCAATAATCAAACTGATACTTTTCCTCTTCATCTCAATACAAATATAATTTTAATGATAGTCTATTAGGTTTGTTTAACAATTTTTAACATTCATTAACAGAGCTTTAACAAAATTACGGCATCATTAACAGTACATTTGATTCAAACTAATCCAGATAAGGTCATGAACAAAAAAGCACTCATCTTTAACATCCTATTAGTAATACTAGTAGTGGTGACTGTTAATAAGTCTATTGCTCAGCAAAAAGAACGAAAAGAAGAAAAATTAGAAATTACAATCAATAACGGTGATACTACTGTTAACGGTAAAAATTTTAAAAATATTACAGAGGAGGAAAAGGTGGCTTTACGCAAAAGTTTTAAACCAATGCAGGGCAGAGGCGTAAGCATCACCATGGATGCGCCGCATATAGACAAAAGAGTGCGCATGATAAAAAAAGGTGATGTAGAAGTGGTGGTATTAGATTCAGGAAAAAATCAATTCTATTCTTTTAACAAAGAGGGAAGACCAATGAATTTTGAATTTCAAATTGATAGTTTGAAAAAAAACATGAAATTATTTTCCAATAATACCGACAGAGAAATTCGGGAGGTTTTTGTGAAAAGGTTTGGTGAAGGAGCAGATGTTGATTGGGAAATGGTTCATCCTAATAGATTGAACAGAAATGAAGGAATGCACCCAATGCCGATGAATAGCGAAAGAATGTTAACCATTCATCGTCCGAATATGCCAAACTCTAGTCATTTTAATTATACCACAACTGATAAAGATGGTTTTACAACCGAGCAGCATATTCAAATAATGGATGCGGGTAAATTAGATTTCATCAACACTCTAAAAAATGACGAATCAGCTATGAATTCTTTAGAAATTAAAAACTTGGTTTTTTATCCAAACTTTTCAAACGGCAAAACAACTATCAATTTCCAAGCACCTGCCAAAGCAACTCTTGAGATTAATTTGTTGGATAATGAGGGAAAGACACTCTTTGCAGAAAAGAAAACTTTATCGGCTGATGCCTACTCAAAAGATCTTACACTAAATAAAAATGGTATTTACTTTTTAGAAGTGAAACAAGGCAGTAAGTCCTTTATCAAAAAAATAATTAAAAATTAGTTTTTGTGGTTAAATATGAATGATTGAGCATCAGTTTTTAAACTGGTGCTTTTTTATTTTAAAGATTTTGTACGGTCAAAGTCTGTCAGTCACTTTGCGTTTTTACGCATCATTCAGCAATAAGAGAATCAGCTTGGATACATTAGAAATGTAGAAAAAAGCCAATCGTTCTAATAACAGATGTCCATAAAATATAAAAAGCGGTCAACCTGGGAGGTTGATGCCGCTTTTATCGCATTGTAATTAGAAAATAGGCTCTTTAAAATGGAAGATCGTCATCTTCTCCTGGTGCTGCACTAATATCAATTGGAGCAGCGTATTCTGGGGTAGTATGTCCAGCTGCCGAATCAGAGGCCCCTAAAACATTCACTTTCCATATTTGTAACGTGTTAAAATATTGTTTCTCACCTTGCTTGTTGGTCCATTCTCTTCCTTTTAAGTTGAAAAAAACTTCTACTTCGTCGCCAACCTTAACGGTATCCATCAAAGAGCAACGGTCTTGAATGGCTTCGAACTTTACAAACTCAGGATATTGTGGATTTTCTGCAAATTCAATAACCAATTCTCTCTTCCTAAAGCTATCTGTAACGTTAATGACGTCAGATACATAATGTGCTTTCCCTTTGATATCCATAATTCAATATTCTTTAATTTCTGCTTCAAATCTCTAAAATTTATTTGAGTAAATTGCGCTCCTATATGGATCAAGTTTTCAACACTCCTGCAAAGGTGATCATCACCTGCAATAAAAGATTAGCCCCCTACCTCGAAAATGAAGTAGTAGATTTAGGTTTTAAACCCACTAGAGTATTTGGCACTGGCGTAGAGTTAAATCTTAGTTTAAACGATTGTATAAAGCTGAACCTCAACTTAAGGTGTGCATCGCAGGTGTTGTACAGCTTACATGAATTTAATGCCGAGAATCATGATGAGTTACATCAAAAATTAAGTGTTTTGCCATGGGAAAACTTAATTGATTTTAGTGGATATTTTTCGGTAACCTCTAATGTTGATAACCCAACTATTACCACTCCATTGTTTGCAAATTTGCGAGTAAAAGATGCAATTGTTGACAGAATTAAGTCCATTCATAAGATTAGACCTGATTCTGGATCTGATTATTCGAAAGCTGTTATTCATTTATACTGGAAAAACGAGAAGGCTGAAATCTTTATTGATACTTCTGGTGAAACCTTGGCAAAACATAGTTATCGTAAAATCCCTGGAAAGGCCCCAATGTTGGAAGCTTTGGCATCTGGAACTATTTTCGCCAGTACTTGGGACCAAAAATCGAATTTCGTAAACCCAATGTGTGGCTCAGGAACTTTGGCTATTGAAGCTGCTTTAATTGCGACTAAAAGAGCGCCTGGTTTGTTGCGTATGAACTATAGTTTTATGCATATTTTAGGTTATGATGAGGAAGTTTTTTTTGCAGAACGTAGAGCTTTAAAAGATCAAATTGTAAAGCATATAAATTTTAAAATTATTGCCACTGATATTTCGGATGATTCGGTAGATATCTCCATCAAAAATGCCATGACTGCCGGCGTAGATCAATTGATAGATTTTCGAACTTGTGATTTTTCAGAAACGGAAATACCAGAAGGAAAAGGCGTGGTGGTGTTTAATCCCGAATATGGAGAACGTTTAGGTGTACATTCTAAATTAGAGGAAACTTACAAAAGAATGGG
>JBKJLB010000025.1:0-3544 GCA_046597075.1 Pelobium sp. | reverse complement strand
GAGCTAATTGTAACCGATACGATTCCTTTAAAGCATAGTAGCTCAAAAATTAAAGTATTATCAACAGCAGATTTATTCGCTAAGGCAATTGCTAGTGTAAATGAACATGCATCAATAAGTGAACTTTTTAAAATTTAATAATTAAATAAATAAACAATGAACACAATCGCAATTAGCGGTTCTCCAAGAGGGAACGTAGGGAAACGCGACGCAAAGGAATTGCGTTACGCAGGTAAAGTACCAGCCGTATTATACGGTGGAAAAGAGCAAATTCACTTTGCAATCGATGCTCCGGCATTAAGAGACTTGGTTTATACACCAGAAGTTAACTTTGTTGATCTTGAAATTGGTGGTAAAAAAACACAAGCTATCATGCAAGACATTCAGTTTCATCCATTGACTGAAAAAATTCTTCATATTGATTTCTTACAGTTATTTGATAATAAAGAAGTAACCATTGAAATTCCAGTAAAATTAACCGGAACTTCTCCAGGAGTGAAAGAAGGTGGTAAATTAGTTCAAAAGCTACGTAAGCTAAAAGTTAAAGCTTTGCCAAAGGATATGCCTCAGTATGTTGAGGTTTCTTTAGAGTCTTTAACTGTTGGTAAATCTGTAAGAGTTCGTGATTTAAAGCCAGCTGGTTTTTTAATTACAAACGTACAAGAAGACACTGTAGTTTCTGTTGTAATGTCTAGAGCATTAAAACAAGCAGAACAACAAGCTTCAGCTGTAAAGAAATAATTATTCTAAATCAGCAGTTAACAAAAAAGGCTTCGGAAATTTCGAAGCCTTTTTTGTTAACTATTTTTTTTAAAAAACCTATGCGGGCTCAACTATCAAAGTAACTCCAGAAACGGCATCTTTTATTTTTGCTTCTAATTCATCAGAAAGCTCTGGATTATCTGATAATAATTGTTTCACAGCATCTCTACCCTGCCCTAGCTTTGTATCTCCATAACTAAACCAAGAACCCGCCTTTTTCACAATCCCATATTCTACACCTAAATCTACAATTTCGCCAACTTTAGAAATTCCCTGACCAAACATGACATCAAACTCTGCAATTCTGAAAGGTGGAGCTACCTTATTTTTTACGATTTTAACTTTTACACGGTTACCAGATACCTCATCAGAATCTTTAATCTGAGCAATTCTTCTAATATCTAAACGAACAGAAGCATAAAACTTTAACGCATTACCACCAGTTGTGGTTTCAGGATTACCAAACATCACCCCAATTTTTTCTCTTAATTGGTTAATAAAGATACAGCAGCAATTGGTTTTACTAATTGTTCCAGTTAATTTACGCAATGCCTGAGACATTAAACGAGCGTGTAAACCCATTTTAGAATCTCCCATTTCCCCTTCAATTTCACTTTTTGGAACTAAAGCCGCTACAGAGTCAATCACAATTACATCAATTGCACCTGAACGGATTAGGTTATCTGCAATTTCTAAAGCTTGCTCTCCATTATCTGGTTGAGAGATCAATAAATTTTCAATATCTACCCCTAATTTTTTTGCATAGAACTGATCGAATGCATGCTCGGCATCTATAAAAGCGGCAATACCTCCTTTTTTCTGTGCTTCGGCAATAATATGAGTAGCTAATGTGGTTTTACCTGAAGATTCGGGTCCGTAAATTTCAATTACTCTTCCCTTTGGTACACCACCAATTCCTAAAGCAATATCTAAACCTAATGAACCTGTAGAGATGGCTTCCATTGCTTCTATCGGAGCATCGCCTAATTTCATCACTGCGCCTTTCCCGTATGACTTTTCTAATTTATCTAAGGTGAGTTGAAGGGCTTTTAATTTTTCGTTACTTACGCTCATGTATAATATTTTTAGTATTTTCTAATTATAAATTTAAAATTCAACAAATTTTGCTAAAAATATTGGTAAATAAAAATTTATTATTTTAAACTTAGTTAAGTTGATTCGTAATTCAAATAAATGTGAATAAATAGCTTATTTAATAGCTCTTTTCTTTAGTTCCTTGGCAATTTTATCTTTCTTTAGTTTCTGAGCTTTTTGCTTTTTCTTCTTGATTTCAGCATCTTCCTTCTTTTTTAAAGCGGTGGGCGTATGCTGCTGCTCGTTATATTTACAAAAATGACTGATTGGACAAATTTCGCACTTAGGGCTACGAGCCAAACAGATATATCTACCATGTAAAATGAGCCAATGATGGGCTACATGAATTTTATCCTGTGGAAGATATTTAACCAATTGTTTTTCAACGGCGAGTGGTGTTTTGGCAGCGGTTGTTAATCCTAAACGATTAGAGACACGACACACATGAGTATCAACAGCCATTGCTGGCGCATTGAAAATAACAGAGGCAATTACATTCGCTGTTTTACGACCTACTCCTGGCATCTTCTGTAAATCACCAATGTCTTCGGGAACAATAGTCCTAAATTCTTCTAATAAAATTTTAGCCATTCCTACCAAATGTTTCGCTTTATTATTAGGATAGCTTACCGAACGGATATAGGTGAAAACTTCATCAGATGAGGCGATTGCTAATGATTCTGGCGTTGGAAAACGTTCAAATAATTTAGGTGTCACCTGATTGATGCGTTTATCGGTACATTGAGCAGAAAGAATTACGGCAATTAGTAATTCAAAAGGGTTGGTGTAATGAAGTTCAGTTTCTGCCTGCGGCTGATGCTGTGAAAAATAATTAACAAACGCTTCGTATCGATCTTTTTTTAACATGAGTACAATTTACGATTCGAATTTTATCCATCCATAGCCTTCGTAACCAAAGGTGAAATATTTTGGGGTAATAATTTCTGCTAAAATTTCGATACTGTCAACTATTCTTGGACCACTTCTGTTAAAATAGGCATTCCCATCAGCAATATAAACGCGATTGTTCTTTACTGCTTGCAAGTCTCGCCAGCCAGGCAAATTCAATAATAAATCTATTTCTTGCAAAGTTCTATTGATTCTAAATCCGCATGGTGCAACAATTATTACTTCTGGATTATCATCATAAATTTGTTGCCATTCTACAAAAGGAGAATGTTTACCGTTTTCTGCTAAAATAGATTTTCCACCTGCAATCTCTACCAATTCAGGGATCCAATTTCCGGCAACCATCATCGGCGAAAGCCACTCTATCATCACAACACTTACCTTGTCTGGGAAAAATTTTAGCTTATGCTTTACAATATCTATTCTTTCCTCTAAATCTTCAACCAGCTGATTTCCTTTTTCTTCAACCCCTAAAGCAATAGCAATTTCTTTAATCTCCTTAAAAATATCTGCCAACACATTTGGTTGTAATGAGATAATCTGCGTGTCGGAATTTACCAAATCACTCAACGCTTCTTCCACATCTTTTAAAGAAACGGCACAAACTTCGCATTGCGCTTGAGTAATAATAACATCAGGTTTTAAACTTTTAATAAGTTCTTTATCCACTTTATAAATAGACAATGCATCAGATAAAATTTCTTTTACTTGTGCATCAATCTGCGAACTATCTGAACCTGAAATAAATTTTGCGTCAGAACAGACAGGGAGATTTTTA
>JBKJLB010000036.1:0-2868 GCA_046597075.1 Pelobium sp. | reverse complement strand
ATAAAACAAATGTAGCGAGTAAACTCGCTACATTATAAAATAAAATAAATAAAACTTTTTTCTTTGTTATTAGTAACCTGGATTTTGTTTCAGGTTTGGATTAGTATCCACTGCTCTTTGTGGAATTGGGAATAAAGTTTTACTAGGAGCTGATTTTGAAAATCTTTGATCAACTGGGTCATTAAATACACCAAAACGAATCATGTCATTTCTTCTCCAACCTTCCCAATACAATTCTCTTCCTCTTTCAGCTAATAAATTTTTAGCATCTACTGAAGTAAATAAAGAAGCACCTCTAGTTGATCTTAAATCATTAACTAATTGTAATGCAGTTCTACCTTGAGGATCAGAACCACCTCTTAAAATGCCTTCTGCTTTCATTAATAAAACATCAGCAAATCTTAAAAAGATGTAATCGTTACCTGCTTGTTCAATAATTCCAGTATTAGTAGCATTTGGCTTAGGAATGTATTTAATTACACGAATTCCATCAGATTCAGTAGCGAATAATAAATTTACACTTGGAGTAAATACTAAGTTATTTCCACTTCTATCTTTAAGCACTTTATTGTTAGGACCAAATTGTTGCCCAATTAAGAAACCAGTTTTCAAACCAACTTTATCCGTAAATCCAGGATAACTACCACCAATTCTTTGATCATTGCTTTCAAAAGTATTGTAAAAGTCAGCAAGCGTAGTAAAACCATTCCATCCGTCAGGAGTTGTATTGTAATGAAGAGTCATTCTGAAACGGTTTTGTACGTTTCCAATTGCAGCTCCTTCATTATTTCCAATTACAAATATTTCCTCTTTTGATAGGGTAGTATTTTCAGGCGCAAAGTTATCAAAATACGTAGGGGTTAAAGATTTACCAGACGTTGAAATGACTCTGTTGCAATAATCTACAGCCTTATCCATATCAGCCTTAGCAAAAGTATAAGGACCTCCTAAAGTTGCTCCAGTAAAGACTGCTTTGTTTAAATAAACCTTTGCTAAAAGCGCTTGGGCAGCAGTTTTATTTGCCTTACTTGGATTTCCCAGTGGTAAATTAGCTTCAGCAAATTCCAAATCTTTTATTAAAAATTCAGTAGCTTCAGCTCTACTTTTTACTGTAGGATTAGTTTCAGGTGAAGCTTTAGGATCTCTGAATGGTTGTTGACCAAAAAGATCTACCATTTGAAACATAAAGAATGCTCTTAGGAAACTAGCCTCAGCTTTGATTCCGTTATTAGATGCAGCGTCGATTACCTGCGTTGCTCTGTAAACACCTGTATTTAACTGATCCCAAGTTGAATTAATTTGGTTATGGAAAGGATCCCAAGTGTGCTGGTGAAGCTTTCTCCAAGTTCCAAAATCACCCCAATCTGTACCACGTGTAGGGCCCATCATCTCATCTGTGGTTTGCTCTTGCAGAGCATATAGGTTTGCTTGATCGGTAAAACCATTTAACACATTGTAAACTCCTGCCAAATCAGCAGTACTTGCATTTGGACTGTTATTCACAAACTTTGAACCCAATACCTCCTCATCTAGTTTTGTACAGCCCGAGATACTGATAACAAGTATCCCACTCAAAGCTATTAAAAATTTTGTTGTTCTATTTTTCATTTTCTTATCGTTTTTAAATTAAAATGAAGCATTTAATCCTAATGTAAATGTTCTTGCACTTGGATATGCTGTGTAATCAATACCTCTTGAAGGTACATTGTTTCTTGCTTTGTTAGTATTAACTTCTGGATCTAAACCTGAATAATTGGTTAATAATATTAAGTTTTGACCAGAGATGTTAACTCTTAAGCTTTTAAACGCTTTTGATTTAGCAGTATCAAAAGTATAACCTAATGATGCGTTAGCTAATCTAATGAAGTCACCTTTCTCTAAGAAACGAGTAGAAACCTCTGGAGCATTTAATGCGTTTTCCTTGCTATTTGTAACATCAACTGTTACGTTTCTACCATTCTTTAAACTTCCTTTAGTGAATAATGCGTTTGCTGTATTGTTATATAAATAAAAACCCGTTGAAGCATTAACAAAGAAACTTGCGTTAAGTTTTCCAAAAGAAAAATTATTTGTTAAACCAGCATTAAATGTTGGTAATGCACTTCCAACTACTTGAAATGCTGCATCGTTAGGATAAATGGCAAATCCATTATTATCATAACCTGCGAAAATTGGTAAATTGAAAGAAGACAATGGATAGTTGTTACGAATGGTTTGAACATACGCTCCAGATAATCCCTGACCATTAATATCACCAGTAATTACTGTACTACTTCCAAAATTCTTAACTGTATTATCTAGGAAAGTCATATTGTAAGCAACATCCCAAGTAAATTTATTACCCTGCACTGCAGCTACATTCAATCCTATTTCTAAACCTTTGTTAATTACTTCACCAGGTAGGTTTGTCCATCTTCTATCAAATGCAGCTGGTTGCGCATAATCTTGTAAGAACAATAAATCAGTAGTCGATTTGTTAAAGTAATCTATTGTGCTACTTACTCTTCCTCCAAATAAAGCAAAATCTAAACCAACACCATATTGAGTGGTAGTCTCCCACTTGATATCAGGATTTGCAGCATTTAATTGAACTTGAGAACCATCCAAATTTCTTTGTGTAATAGCCAAAGCAGCACCTCCAGGATATTCTTGGTTACCAGTTTGTCCGTAATTTAATCTTATGCTTAAATCAGTAAAAACTTTTTTAGGAATGAAATTTTCGTTCATCAATTTCCATTTTGCAGCAATTGCAGGGAAGGTTGCGTATTTGTTATTTTCTCCAAACTTAGAAGATCCGTCTACACGTACAGTGGCTGTTAATAAATACTTATCGCTAATATTGTAATTTAATCTTGCAAAATAAGATTG
>JBKJLB010000255.1:0-2901 GCA_046597075.1 Pelobium sp. | reverse complement strand
CAAAAGAAATCTTCATGGAAAAAATTTAGGAAAAATAAGCTGGCATTAGCTGGTCTTGTTTTCATTATTCTTATGACTTTCATTTCTATCATTGGATACCTTATCACTCCAGATGATAGTCCAATGGCCAACAATATGAGCTTACAACTTAATATTGAAAAACCTGGCTCTAAGTTTACCCTTATTAAAGCCCCAAAAAATCCAGCACCTAAAAAAGTAGGTTTAATAGAAAAAATGTTTTTTGGACAACCGTCTTTATATGACGAAATCCCAGTAATGAAATATCATTTTAAACCTCAAAAGCTAATCTATCAAGAATATGTAGGAGGCGGACAAGCTGGGGAATTACACGAAATTTTAACAGAAAAATTTCAAACTAAAAATATTGAACAGATAAAAAAAGACAACATCACCCAAAAAACTTTTTGGTTAGGCACCGATATTTACGGACGAGATTTATTAAGCAGAATAATTATTGGCTCAAGAGTATCTTTAATGGTAGGCTTCATGGCTGTACTTATCAGTGTATTGATAGGTGTTTCGCTAGGCGCAATTGCAGGTTATTTTAGTGGTAAAATTGATGCTGCCATTAGCTGGTTAATGAATGTTCTTTGGTCTTTACCAACCTTGCTATTGGTGATAGCCATATCCTTTGCATTAGGCAAGGGTTTCTGGCAAGTTTTCATTGCTGTGGGCTTATCCATGTGGGTAGAAGTTGCTCGATTGGTTAGAGGGCAAGTTATCTCATTAAAAAATGCACAGTTTGTTGAAGCTGCCAAATCTTTAGGTTATGGCAATTCGAGAATTATTTACAAACATATTTTACCAAATATCTTAGGCCCTATACTGGTTGTTGCAGCTTCTAATTTTGCATCCGCGATATTGCTGGAAGCCGGATTAAGCTTTCTAGGCTTTGGAGCCCAGCCACCCATGCCAACTTGGGGAGGTATGATTAAGGAGCATTACGGTTATATTATTATTGATGCTGCTTATTTAGCGATAATTCCAGGGTTAATGATTATGTTAATGGTATATGCTTTTAACCTTGTAACTATTGGATTAAGAGATTTATTCGATGTTAAATCACAAAACAGCAATGTTTAGTTGCAGTTTTATGCAGGATTAGTTACTTTAGATATCTTCAAAACACACTTAGTTTATGCTGCAGAATCATCCGTCAGAAAATGATGGTCAGATAGATCTAATAGAGCTTTTATTAGAAAGGCAGGCGGAGCTAAATGCTTTACTTGAAGTTACAAGGGCGATAAATAGCAATGCTTCCAACGAGACTTTAGTAGAAATGCTAGAGATGATTATGAAAAATAATCTAAAGATTGGGAAGTTTAGGTTGCTTTTACAAAACATAAATGAGTTTCATTGCGTCTCTGATTTTGGTGGAAAATTAGAATCTTATGAAAATTTCCAGGAAATAGCCCAAGAATTAATCCCGCTTAAAATACCTATTGAAACTAATCTTCATCCTGATAAAAAAATAAATGCTTACGACTATTTTATCCCCGTTTATCATAAAGATGAATCACTTGCATTTGCTTTAGTAGGCGAATTTAAAGAGGCTAAATTAATTGACAATAAGATAGATTACATACAAACTTTAATTAATGTAATTATTGTAGCGTTTGAAAATAAGAAACTATTTAAAGAGCGTATTCATCGAGAAAGATTGCAGAGAGAAGTTGAGCTAGCTAGTCAAGTTCAGAATATGTTGATCCCTCAAAATATTCCCAAAAATCCTGTTTTAGAGGTAGAGTCGGTTTATTTACCGCACCAAAATATTGGAGGAGATTTTTTTGATTTTATTCCCTTAAATGATGGTAGATTTCTTTGGTGCGTTGCCGATGTATCAGGAAAAGGGATATCCGCAGCGTTAATAATGGCCAATTTTCAAGCTAGTTTAAGAGCATTGGTTTCGCTT
This sequence comes from Pelobium sp., assembly GCA_046597075.1. Classification (GTDB taxonomy): domain Bacteria; phylum Bacteroidota; class Bacteroidia; order Sphingobacteriales; family Sphingobacteriaceae; genus Pseudopedobacter. Next base: position 968 of record JBKJLB010000255.1, on the reverse strand, counting down.
GATATTTCTCTAGCTGATTTAGTAACCAGGTTAAACCAAGTAATTTTTAATAACACAAATGGAGATCGATTTATTACCCTATTTATTGGGCTTTATAACCAAAAAAACAGAACCATTAAATATGTAAATGCTGGCCATAATGCCTCTTTAATTATTCAGAATAATCAAATTGAAGAATTGAAAAAAGGAACTACCATGATTGGTGTTTTTGATGAGTTGCCATTTATTAATGAAGGAGAAATAATAGTTGAAAAAGATGCGATAGTTTTTAATTATACCGATGGCATTATTGAATTTGATGGTGAAGAGGATCAGTCTTTATCAGAAGATGAGCTAAAAGTTTTTCTTCTCAAACACCAACAAGATGGATTGTCAGTTTTAAATCAAAAGTTAATCAACAAAATTAGTAAGATGAGGAATGACAGCGAACCTTCTGACGATATTACTATTCTAACTTTGAAGTTTCACTAATCTTAGTCTTCAAAGGATGTTATTACCATTTTACCAAGACGAGTTTTTAGAGGCGGGTTGCGATGAAGCAGGACGAGGTTGTTTAGCCGGACCTGTTTTTGCTGCAGCAGTAATTTTACCTAAAGATTTTGACCATCCCTTACTCAACGATTCTAAGCAAATCAAAGAAAAAGATCGCTTTGCTTTAAGAACCGAGATAGAAAAAAATGCATTAGCCTTTGCTATAGGAATCGTAGATCATCAAGAGATTGACAAAATCAATATTTTAAATGCTTCTTTTTTGGCTATGCATAGGGCAATCGGGAAATTACAGTTGCTGCCTGAGTTTTTAATCATAGATGGAAATCGATTTAAAGCTTATCAAAATATTAAACACGAATGCATTATTAAAGGAGATGGGAAATATTTTTCTATAGCGGCAGCGTCTATTTTAGCCAAAACCTATCGGGACGATTTTATGGAAAAGATACATCAGGAATATCCTATCTATCAATGGA
>JBKJLB010000018.1:0-9540 GCA_046597075.1 Pelobium sp. | reverse complement strand
TTGTAGTTGCAGTATATAACCATCTCAATAATTCAACATTCAACATTTCTTCTGTTAAATAACCCTGATCAATAAATACAGCTTCCCACTGGCCACCTTGCGCTTTATGACAAGTTACTGCATAAGAAAATTTAATTTGTAAAGCATTAAAATAAGGATTGCTTTTAAGCTCCTCCATCTTTAATCGCTTATTTGCTAAATGCTCATAATCTTTCATTAATTCTTCAAATAATAATTTTTGCCTTTCGTAAGGCAGATTAGAAGTCTCTACATACAGCGTATCTAACATTACCTTACAATCCAAGGGTTCTTGGTCAATATCTTCAAAAAGTATTTGAGCATCTGCAAACCTAAAACCATACATTTCGTGAATATTTTTTACCCTAACTATTTTTCCAATATCTCCGTTAGCAATAAATCCGCCTTTCTCCTCCCCCAACCAAAAATAATTATTCTTCACCACCATAATCAGGTCACCGCCAGTTAACTCGTCTTCTCGCCACAAAATCTGATTTCGAATATTTTGGTTGTACATATTTGCACTTTTATTAGAGCGGCAAACCACCAAAGTACTTTCCATTCCATATTTATCGTAAGCATAATTTAAACCTTCGATAATTTTATCGCCCATCATCCTGTAAACATCTTTAAAACCTTTAGTGCTTAACGTTGGGAAGCTAGATTGTGCTGTACGGATTAATTCTCTAATCCCGGTAGCATTAAATAATATACCCGATTCCTTTTGCTGTCTCACTACTTCTGTTAACTCTATTTCTAAAACTTGCAAACCAAATTTTTCAATTTTATCTTTTTGTAAAGCCGGGCTATTTTCTGAACCTACAGGAGGTAATTGTGCGGTATCTCCAATAAAAATTATACGGTTATTTTTGTGATTATAAACATACTCAACCACATCATTTAATAAACTACTTCCGCTATAATCGGTTAGGTCATCCGCAATCATAGAGGCTTCATCAATAATAAAAATAGTATCCTGATTGGGATTAGGCGCTAAACTAAAATGCATCTCCGACGAAAAAGTAGATTTTTTTCTGTAAATTTTTCGATGAATGGTAGAAGCAGATTTACCAGCATAAGTCCCTAAAACTTTGGCTGCTCTACCTGTTGGTGCTAATAATATGCTCCTAATTTTATATTGAGGCAGCAATTTAATCAGTGTACTCATCACGGTAGTTTTCCCAGTACCTGCGTATCCCTTCAAAATAAAGCATGATTGCTTTTCCTTTAGTTTAATAAATTGCTCTAATTTTTGAAATAAAAGCGATTGCTGTTGATTAGGCTGATGTGGAAATAATTTTGCAAGGTCTTGGGAAATAGTCATTCTTTCAAATTTCGTGAAAAATCCAAACGCTTTCGGATAAATTTTTACTTTTGTTTAGCATGACAGATAAACTACATCTAAGCGTACCTGATTTTGAACCAGCCGAAACCAAAGACTTTGAATTGTGTATCGAAATTGGCAATAATTATTTCCAATACAGTATCATATCCTTAGTTGATCATGCTGTAAAAGTCGTTTCGGCAAAAGCCTCAATTATTTTCAATGAGATTGAAAATTCATTACTTCAAACTCATTTTGCAAAAACAAAACTCAGCTTGTTTACTCAAAAATTTACATTTATCCCTTCTGAGATTTTTAAAGCTGAAGATTTAGCTATTTATAGTAAATATATTCAGCCTGATGATGCTATGGAGATTCTTTATTCTTCTATTGATCAGATTGGAATAACTGTGGTTTATGCAGTCCCTAAAATTACTTTAGATAAAGTGGGAAAGTATTTTCCTAATGCCCAAATCTATCCGCATTTATTGCCCTTTTTAAAAGGAATAGATAATGGTTATAGTCAGATTGATTCTACCCTTTTATTCGTTAATTTTAAACCAAGCTTTATAGAAATCGCCGTTTATCACCATCAGAAGTTTCAATTTTATAATACGTTTGAATATCAAAATGATGATGAATTGATCTACTTCATTTTGTTAGCCATTCAACAAAATAAACTTAAACTAGCGAGTACAACCATTAAAATTAGTGGTAATATATCTGCTAAAAGTTCCTCTTTCGAAAGAATTTCATCACAATTCCCAAGAACAGAAATAACAGATCAAGACAGCCTACCCCTTACCTATAGTAATTTAGGACAGCCCGTGATGCCTCGTTTTTTCTCATTATTTAGTTTGCATTTATGCGAATAGTTGGCGGAAAATTAAAAGGAATACGGTTTTACCCTCCCAAAAACTTACCTGTGAGGCCAACTACCGATTTAGCGAAAGAAGCGCTGTTTAACATCCTACAAAATCTCTATGATTTAGACACCTTACAAATTCTTGACTTGTTTAGCGGTACTGGAAATATTAGTTTGGAGTTTGCTTCTAGAGGAGCCGAGAAAATAATATCGGTAGATAAAAATTTTGGCTGCTATAATTATTTAAAACAACTTGCTTTAGATCAAAAACTAAATCAAATAAAAGCTGTAAAGGCAGATGTTTTTAAGTTCTTGAATCAAGAAAAAGAGCAATTTGATTTAATCTTTGCTGATCCGCCTTACGATTTAAATAGAATTCCTGATATTCCTCTGCTTATTTTCGAAAGAGATTTACTGACCAAAAACGGAATGTTAATTGTAGAACACCAAAGTATGCAAGACTTATCTCAGCATCCAAATTTTAAAGAAAATAGAAAATATGGCTACTCTTCTTTCAGTTTTTTTGAAAATTAAAGCTTAATTTTATAAAAAAACTTATGAAAACAGCACTTTTCCCAGGCTCATTCGACCCAATTACCAAAGCTCATGTAGATATTCTAAAACGCTCTATGCCGCTTTTTGATAAGGTTTATGTTGGGATTGGCGTAAATAGCACAAAACAGTCGCTTTTAAGTGTAGATAAAAGATTGGAAATGATTAGCGCTGTTTTTGAAGGAGAAGATAAACTAGAAATGATTACCTATGAAGGGCTGACAGTAAATTTTTGTAAAAAAATAGGCGCTTCTTACATGATTAGAGGAATTAGAACAGTTTCGGATTTTGAATATGAAAAAGCAATTGCACAGATGAATCATGCATTAATTCCTGAGATAGAATCTATTTTTATTTTAAGTAAACCCGGCTATTCGGCTATTAGTTCGACTATTGTAAGGGATATTCTACGTTATGGTGGTGATGTAAGTCAGTTTGTTCCATCTGCAGCAATTCCTTTTTTAAAAGGTTAAATTACTTCTCCAAAACATCTAAAATATTCGAATAAGTATTAGACTTAATAATGTTCCAATCCTTTTTAGCAAACCATTTTACTTCTGTAATTCCTTCTTCTTTTTGTGGTATCAGCTTCTGGTTTCCTTTGGCTTCCATTTGGTACCAATGCGAAACTTTTAGAACAGGCTTCTTTTTAACTTCGTAAACATGATAAGTTTTAATGAGCTTTTTACCTAGCTTTTTGATTTTTATGCCACATTCTTCTTCTACCTCTCTCACAGCAGCATCCTTTTTCTTCTCTTTAGGTTCTAACTTCCCCTTTGGCAAATCCCATCTTCCGTTTCTTTTGATAAAAAGATATTTACCAGTTTCATTTTTAACAAAACCACCAGCTGCTTCTATTACCTTAATATTATTTTTGATGCTTTTAAAAGTTGCTTGCACATTCTTACAAACCAAAAAAAACGTGGCTTTAGGATTATTAGCTAAAGCTTGATAAAACTTTTCGAAATCAAAATCCTGACAATCAATTTGTTGATAATCTAACGCACCAGAAGGGATAGAATTAACCACAAATAGGGATTTTTCGTTGATATAAATATTGTATTTTTGAGCCATGTACAACAAAAGTGAGATTGAACAGAGAATTGCTGAATTTTTGTTGCATATTAAAGCAATTAAATTACAACCTACTAATCCTTTTACATGGGCTTCTGGTTGGAAGTCTCCCATTTATTGTGATAATAGAATTACACTCTCCCATCCTGCAATCAGAACTTATATCAGGCAGAAGCTGTCTGAATTAATTCAAGAAGAATATGGTTCGGTAAGTGTTATTGCTGGAGTTGCAACAGCCGGGATTCCACAAGGTGCTTTAGTAGCTCAAGAACTAGGTTTACCATTTATTTATGTGCGCTCTAAAGCTAAAGAACATGGCACTCAAAGCTTAATTGAAGGTGAAATTAATCCCGGTCAAAGGGTAGTAATTATAGAAGATTTAATTTCTACAGGAAAAAGTAGCATACAAGCAATAAACGCTTTACGCGATGCCGGATATGAAGTCGCAGGTTTGGTTGCCATTTTTTCTTATGGATTTGATTTAGCCCAAGAAAATTTTAATGAGGCTAAATGTAGATTCTCTACACTATCGAATTATTCGGCACTCATAGAATATGCAGCAGAGCATCAATTTATCGCTAAAGCGGATGTTGATTTGCTAAATGAATGGAAAAGAAATCCAGCAGAATGGGGACAAAAAATTGAACAAAGCACTAAATAATATATGACCACTTTTGAAAGTACCGTTGCCATTGCACATCCAATTGAAGATGTTTTTAAATTTTTAAGTGATTTAAACAACCACCAACAATTGATGCCAGAGAATATCTATAATTGGAGCAGCACCGCAGATGAGGCTAAATTTACCATTCAAAATATGGCTAAATTGGCTTTAAAAGTTTCATCAAGGATAGACAATAAAGAAATAAATATCATTCCAGCCGAAGAAGCGCCGTTTGCTATTGAAATGAAATGGACTACCGAAAAAACCGGAAAAGAAACAACTGCAAAATTGGTGGTTTCGGCAGACTTAAACATGATGATGAAAATGTTAGCTAGTGGACCTTTACAAAAGCTAGTTGATCACCAAACTACTGCTTTAATAAAAGCAATGGCATAAATGAAATGGGGATTAAGATTTTTCGGTCTATCAGATGCGCTAACTTTCTTAATCTTCATTCCTTCTAAACTCGATTTCCTCCTAAGTACTTTTAAATTTCCGTTTTCCGTCGCAACCAAGGTTGAAGCCATTTGGGAGATTTTGGTTGTGTTATTCTTTCTCCTAACCGCTGTTCTACTGCTCCTAAAGCCTAAAAAAGGGTTATTTTGCAGTTTTATAATCATCCCTTTTAGAATTGTATTTCTATATTTCAGTTTAGATTTTTTGAGCTTTGCAGCTTATAATTTAGGCTTTGAAAATCTGATTTCATCTGCTAATTTTCAACATCATTGGTTTTATGTTCTAATATTTTTTGAAATCCTTCGATACAGTATCAGTTTTTATTGGTACAGTCTTTTAAAAAGGATTTGAGTTTTTTGCATGATGCAAGAATAATCACAAAAAACACTGAGATTTTACAAAAAGGTTATTATATAGTTTATATTTCTCTCTGCTTTCTTTGTGTTTTTCCTCCGTGTTCTCTGTGGTTATAATAATCGGAAATTTTATCAGTATATTTTAAAATAAACAGTCAAAAAGTCGCTTATAACCAACTAATTAAGCCATTTATTCCGATTTACACAAAACCAAATCTGTGGTTCTATTTTTGAGCAAAATGTAGTGAGGAACAAAATCATGAACTTTAACAATTTCACTATAAAAGCACAAGAAGCTGTACAAAAAGCTTCAGAAATCACTTCGGGATTTCAACAACAAGCCATTGAAAATGCACATATTTTAAAAGGTTTAATTGCTGTTGATGAAAACGTTGTTGGCTATATTTTAAAAAAGCTCAACGTTAATATCAATAGGTTAAATGAATCATTAGACAATCTTATCAATAGCTTCCCGAAAGTTAGTGGCAGCAATCCATATCTGTCAAACCCTGCAAATACCGCTTTACAAAAAGCACAATCTTATTTAAAAGAATTTAAAGATGAGTTTGTGTCTGTTGAGCATATTCTTTTAGGAATTTTAGCTTCAGCAGATAAAACAGCTGGCCTTTTAAAAGATCAAGGCGTTAATGAAAAAGACCTAAAAAAAGCAATTAAAGATTTACGAGGCAATTCAAAAGTAACCGATCAAAATGCCGAAGCAACATATCAAGCTTTAGGTAAATATGCGAGGAATTTAAATGAATATGCAGAATCAGGCAAACTAGACCCAGTAATTGGTCGTGATGAAGAGATTCGTCGCGTAATTCAGATATTATCAAGAAGAACCAAGAATAATCCAATTTTAATTGGTGAACCAGGAGTTGGTAAAACAGCTATTGCCGAAGGAATTGCATTTAGAATCATTAAAGGCGATGTCCCAGAAAATCTGAAGAGTAAAGTTGTTTATTCTTTGGATATGGGCGCCTTAATAGCAGGTGCTAAATATAAAGGAGAGTTTGAAGAACGTTTAAAGGCGGTTATCAAAGAAGTAACTGAAAGTGATGGTGAAACCATTCTTTTTATAGATGAGATTCACACTTTAGTGGGTGCTGGTGGCGGTGAGGGAGCAATGGATGCAGCAAATATCCTAAAACCTGCTTTGGCCCGTGGAGAATTAAGAGCCATTGGAGCAACAACGTTAAACGAATATCAAAAATATTTAGAAAAAGACAAAGCTTTAGAACGTCGCTTTCAAAAAGTGATGGTTGATGAGCCAGATACTCAGGATGCAATTTCTATTCTTCGCGGGCTTAAGGAACGTTATGAAACGCATCATAAAGTACGTATCAAGGATGAAGCAATTATCTCAGCCGTAGAGCTTTCTCAACGCTATATTTCAGATCGTTTTTTACCAGATAAAGCCATCGATTTAATGGACGAGGCTGCTTCTAAATTAAGAATGGAAATGGATTCTGTTCCAGAAGTGGTTGACGAATTGAATAGAAGAATCATGCAGCTAGAGATTGAACGTGAAGCCATTAAAAGAGAAAAAGACGATAAAAAAGTTGCTGATCTTTCTAAAGAAATTGCCGATTTAAGTGCCGAAAGAGACGAATTAAGAGCAAAATGGCAAGGAGAAAAAGATTTAGTTGATGGTGTAAATACAAAGATTGAGCAAATTGAAGACTTAAAGCTAGAAGCCGAACAAGCCGAAAGAGCTGGAGATTATGGCAAAGTAGCAGAGATTCGTTACGGACGTATTAAAGAAACTCAAGAAGAAGTTGATCGCTTAAAAGCTGAATTAGAAAATAAAACCATCGACTCAAGAATGTTGAAAGAGGAAGTGACTTCTGATGATATTGCTGGTGTGGTTGCCCGTTGGACTGGTATTCCTGTAACTAAATTAATAGCAAGCGAACGAGAAAAGTTATTGCACTTAGAAATAGAATTACACAAAAGAGTTGCAGGTCAACATGAAGCCATTGAAGCTTTGGCCGATGCAATACGCAGATCAAGAGCTGGTTTAAGCGACCAAAGGAAACCAATTGGATCTTTCATTTTCTTAGGAACAACAGGTGTTGGTAAAACAGAATTAGCTAAAGCTTTAGCGGAGTTTTTATTTAATGATGAGCACAGCATGGTGAGAATTGATATGAGTGAGTATCAAGAACGTCATTCTGTATCAAGGTTGATTGGAGCGCCTCCGGGATATGTAGTTATGATGAAGGTGGGCAACTAACGGAAGCGGTAAGAAGAAAACCTTACTCCGTAATTTTATTAGACGAGATTGAAAAAGCTCACCCTGATGTTTTCAATATACTTTTACAAGTTCTAGATGATGGTAGATTAACCGATAACAAAGGCCGAATGGTGAACTTTAAAAACACCATCATCATCATGACATCGAATATTGGTTCTCATTTAATTCAAGAAAACTTTAGCACTTTGGAGGATAAGAATAGAGATGAATTAATTGCAAAAACTAAAAATGAGGTTTTTGAATTATTGAAACAATCCATCCGCCCAGAGTTTTTAAACAGGATTGATGAAATCATCATGTTTACGCCGCTAAACAGAGACGAAATAAGAGATATTGTAGACTTACAATTTGTTGGTGTGCAAAAATCTTTAGCAGAAATGGGGATTAGCATCGAAGCATCCGACGAAGCATTAGACTGGTTATCTGAATTAGGCTATGATCCTCAGTTTGGCGCCAGACCTTTAAAAAGAGTGATTCAAAAGAGAATTTTGAACGAATTGTCTAAACAGATTTTAGCTGGTACTGTAGATAGAGATAGTAAAATCAAACTAGATGTTTTCGATCATCAGTTTGTATTTATGAACGCCGAGCCAGAAAAGGTCTAAATAAATCGTCCTAAAATAACCTAACAAAAAAGGAGGCTAATTAATTAGCCTCCTTTTTAATTGAAGTTTATTCTTTAATCCTTGTGTTGAGTCTCGGGAATAACTACTTCTTTATGAGCTATTCTAGCTTTTACTTTAGCCCTAATTAGGTACATAGATGGTACTACAATTAAAGTTAAGAAAGTAGCAAAGCTTAATCCAAAAATCATTGTCCAAGACAAAGGTCCCCAGAAAGCAACATTATCTCCACCAAAATAAATATGTGGATTTCCTGTGCTTAATAAAGCAGCAAAATCTAAATTTAAACCCACTGCTAGTGGCACTAAACCTAACATGGTAGCTGTTGCGGTTAATAAAACAGGTGTCATCCTAGTTCTACCAGCCTCTAAAATGGCTTCGTAAGGACTCATTCCTTGCTCAATCATTAAATCAGCAAATTCAACTAATAGAATACCATTTCTTACCACAATTCCAGCTAAAGCCACAATACCAATACCCATCATCACAATAGACATTTCCATATTAAAAATAGTGATCCCAAGTAACACACCAATAATACTAAAGAGAATCTCACTTAAAATAATAATTGGTTTACCAATAGAATTAAATTGAATGACTAGAATAATCAAAATCAATAAGAAAGATATTGCTAAAGCTAATCCTAGGAAAGCAGATGTTTCTGCTTGTTCTTCTTGTGCGCCGCCCATTTTTATAACTATTCCATCTGGAGCGCTATAATCGTTGATCGCATTTTGGATTTCAACGTTCACTTCGTTTGGATTAAAATTTTCTAAAACGTTAGAAGAAAGATTAATAATTCTTTTTTGTTGCTTGCGTTTAATAGCACCATAAGTGTTTACATAATCAATTTTAGCAAAAGAAGAAATTGGAACTTGTCTAACCACACCTCCCATGCCATTATCTCTGAAAGTAATTTTTAAATTTCTTAAAGCCTCTAGACTATTTCTCTGATCTTCTTGGGCTCTAACATTAATTTCATAATCATCATCTAGATCTCTAAATTTTGATATTTCCTGACCATATAAGGCAGTTCTTAAGTCAAAAGCTATTTGTCCAGAATAAATACCCTCTCTGTTGGCTCTTTCTCTATCAATATCAAAAATTACCTCTGGCTTATCATTCTGAAAATCAGATTTTAACTCTTCAATACCACCAATATCTTTGGTAGCCAAATAGTTTTTAAGTCTAGTTGATGTATTTACCAATGAATCTAAATTATCTCCAGTAATTTCAATATTAATTGGTTTTGAAGTTGGAGGACCAGATTGTTCCTGTGTGACAGAAATTTCAGCTCCTGGAATACCTTTAATTGCATCTCTAATAGCAGTTAAATATTCTGTAGAAG
>JBKJLB010000373.1:0-10696 GCA_046597075.1 Pelobium sp. | reverse complement strand
ATCAAATAGTTACCAAAACGCGTCTATTCGTGTTTTATTATATACCTAAAATCTACCAAAAATTAACTAGTCAACTTTCAGATATAAAGTTCTGATTTATAAAGTTTTTTGTAACTTTGCGACCCTTTTAAAGGATAATTAAAAACAATAAGATGCCATTCAATAAAAACAGGAACAGTCGTGATGACAAATCCGGAAAAGAATCAAAAAAATCAGACAGATCTGAATCTTCTCACAGATCTAAATTCGAAGGTCATTCATCAAGTTTTAACACCGAAAGAAAGCCTTATGGTGATAAAAAAGAAAATCCAGGAGACCGTAAACCTTACGGAACAAGAGAAGGAAGTGGAAGCTCTTATAAAGACAAGAAACCTTACGGAACAAGAAGCGAAGGATCTTATGGAGATAAAAAACCATACGGCAGCAGAAGTGAAGGTTCAGGAGAACGTAAAGCTTACGGAGATAAAAGAGAAGGTGGAAGCGCTTATGGAGATAAAAAACCATTCAGCAGCAGAAGCGAAGGATCAGGAGAGCGTAAAGCTTATACAGATAAGAACTCTTTTGCAGATAGAAAAGCCTACGGCGATAAAAGAAATAGTGGCGAAAGAAAACCATTTGGTGATAAAAAAGAAAACTTTGGCGATCGTAAGCCTTTTGTAAGCAGTGACAGAGATTTTGGAACAGAAAAAAGAGAAAATTACGGTGAACGTAAACCTTTTAGAGGTGAAAGAGATGGAGAAAATAAAAGATCCATCAGCGATCAGCCTTTCAGAGGAAAATTAGACCGTTCTGCAGATTCAACCGAATTTAATGACGACCAGGTAAAACTGAGAACCAAAGGGAGTAATTCAAAATCTTTCAAAAAAGATAATAATGAACTAATTCGTTTAAACAGATACATCTCTAACTCGGGCATTTGCTCTAGAAGAAAAGCAGACGAATTAATTGCTGCTGGTGTAGTTTCTGTAAACGGCGAAGCAGTAATTGAACTTGGTACAAAAATAAATCCATCAATAGATCAGGTTCGTTATAACGGCGAATTGTTGAAGCGTGAGAAAATGGTTTACGTTTTATTAAATAAACCAAAAGATTATATCACCACAACAGACGATCCGCAGGAACGTAAAACTGTAATGGAATTGGTTGAAAAAGCGAGCCGCGAGCGTATTTATCCTGTTGGCCGTTTAGATAGAAACACAACTGGACTTTTATTGTTAACCAACGACGGAGATTTAGCCGATAAATTATCGCATCCAAAAAATAGCATCAGCAAAATTTACAATATCGAACTGAGCCGTAACCTAACCCAAGGTGATTTTAATAAAATCGCTTTTGGTTTAGAATTAGAAGATGGTTTCATTAAACCCGATGATTTAAGATACGTAACTGGTGGCGCTAAAAACGAAATCGGAATTCAAATCCATAGCGGTAAAAACCGAATTGTGAGAAGAATTTTTGAAAGTTTAGGCTACGAAGTAGTGAAATTAGATCGTGTGATCTATGCAAACTTAACCAAAAAAGATTTAACTCGTGGTCGTTGGAGATATTTAACCGATCAAGAAGTGATTCAGTTAAAGCATTTTACAAAAGCTACTAATTAGGGCGTTTTAAAACTATAAACAAAAAAGCTGATTTATAATGGAATCGGCTTTTTTGCTTTCAATATGAGTTATCTACATCGTCTGTGTCCTCATATACCATTTAAAAACCCTTGTTTCGGTCTGTGAGGACACAGACCGAGGTGAGAAGCTTTTTAAATCCAATGAACATTTCGCATTAACGATTACAGCGGATAAAAGCCTTGTGAATAATGCCTTGTGGCGTATGAGCGAAAAGTGTGTTAAAATGCCCAAATAAAAAACACAAAAAAACCGTTCAAACATAATCTGAACGGCTTACTTGTATAATGAGATGTCTCCTTCGTCGACATGACGAACGGTTTATGTTAATAACAATACTTATTCGCTTCAATCAATTGCTTAGCAACACGTTGACGGCATTTTACTTAACTTTTTCTAACAATTGTAAAAGCTGGGCATCACTTATAGAATCTTGATTAGATTTATCATAAATAGATAAAAGGAATAAATTTTTGTTTATTAATGCAACATAAGTAATTACTCTTGCTCCTCCAGATTTTCCTTTTCCTTTAGATGAAATTGCTAATCTTATTTTTTAACAATTGCTTCCTAAAGAAGTCCCTAAGTTTGGATTTTCTTTTAGAGAATTAATCAATTCCAAAATTTCTGATTGGAGTGATGGATACTTTTTAACTAGCTTTTTAAGTTGTTTATCAAAATAATCAATCGAGTATATTTCATAACTCATTTAACAAGTCGTTAATAGGTCTTGTTTTTAAAGTCCCTGAATTAATCATTTCTGAATGTTTAAAAGCTCGTTTAATTTCTTTTATTTCTGTAAGGAGTTCTGCTTCTTTATTGCTAATCTTTTCCACTTTTACATCTGTAAGATTTTTAAGAAAATCCATTACTGAACTTAAATTATCTGATTGAATATCTAATAACAATTTCATAAGCTTGAATTAAATTCAAAAATAATCATTTTTTAAACAAAAAAATCTCAGAATTTAATTTACAAAAAAAGCCGCTCAAAATCAATCTGAACGGCTTTCTCTTTATATCAAATCCCGATGAAAAATCGGGATTCGCAATGACGTTAGTAACAATATTTATTCGCTTCTATTAATTGCTTGGCAACTCTTTGGCGAGCATCTTTAATATTGAAAGGTGCAGTTTTTGTAAATCGGCGTAGGCCCATTAACATCATGTTTAGTTCATCGCCTTCGGCAAAAGAATTTAAAGCTTCTTTACCAGCTATAGCCGTTATGTCAACAGCTTCTTGAAGATAAATGCGCATCATATCAATTTGTCCAGCACAAGCTGCTTCACCACGAATGGAAACTAATTTTTGAACTCTTAAAATAGTGGATTCTGCGACATAAGCCGAGCCAATAATATCCGCAATGTTCATTAAAATCTCCTGCTCTTTAGAAAGCGTCATCATCAGTTTTTGAACTGCAGCACCTGCAATCATTAAACCTGCTTTTTTAAGATTTTTTAATGTCTTTAATTCTGCTGCAAATAAAGTATCATCTTCCTCTCCAAATTCTGGGATAGACATTAACTCGCCTGCAACGGCTGTAGCTGGAGTCATTAAATCTAACTCGCCTTTCATAGCTCGTTTCAATAACATATCTACAATCAATAAACGATTGATTTCATTGGTTCCTTCAAAAATACGGTTGATACGGCTATCGCGATATGCTCTGTCCATTGGTGCATCAGCACTGTAACCCATACCACCGTAAACTTGTACGCCTTCATCAACAATATAATCTAACACTTCTGAGCCCCAAACTTTAATAATGGCACATTCTACTGCAAATTGCTCCGTTGATTTTAGTTTAGCTTTTCCGCTATCCATTCCATCAGCAACTAATTGATCGTAAGCATCGTCAATGTTTTGCCCTGCTCTGTAAGAAGCACTTTCTATTGCAAAGTTACGAGTTGCCATTTCAGCAAGCTTATAACGTATGGCTCCGAATTTGGAAATATTTAAACCAAACTGAACACGCTCGTTTGAATAATTGATCGCATGATCTAATACTTTGCGAGAGGAACCAATAGCTGCTGCGCCTAATTTAATACGACCAATATTTAAGATGTTAACAGCGATTTTGAATCCGTTTTCTCTTTCTGATAATAAATTTTCTTTTGGTACAGGACAATCGTTAAAGAAAACCTGACGGGTTGATGAACCTTTGATTCCCATTTTATGTTCTTCGGGATTCATAGTGATGCCACCAAAATCTTTTTCTACAATAAAAGCAGATAGGTTTTTATCATCATCAATCTTCGCAAACACAATAAAAATATCAGCAAAACCACCATTGGTGATCCACATTTTTTGTCCAGTAATGATGTAATGAGTTCCTTCAGGGTTTAAAACTGCTTTGGTTTTTCCAGAGTTTGCGTCAGAACCCGAGTTAGGTTCAGTTAAACAATAAGATGCTTTCCACTCGCCAGATGCCAATTTTGGAATGTATTTATCTTTTTGCTCCTTATTTCCGTAATACAAAATAGGTAAAGTTCCAATCCCGGTATGTGCAGAAATTGCTACTGCAAAAGAGTGACCAGAACCAATGATATCTGCAACTAGCATAGAAGTATTGAAGTTTTTACCAAACCCTCCATACTCTTCAGGAATAGATACTGCTAATAAACCCAGCTCTCCAGCTTTATCCATTAAGGATGGCATTAAACCTGGTTCTAGTTTGTCTATTCTATCCAAATTTGGATAAACTTCTGCAGCTAAGAAATCCTCGCAAGTTTTCTTAATCATTAACTGTTCTTCGTCAAATTCTTCTGGAATAAATACATCCTGAAAATCTGTTTCTGTGATGATAAACTCACCTCCTTTTGTTGTTTTTTTCTCTGTTGTTTCCATTTTTACAAGTATTGAGTAGAGCGTATTGGGTATTGAGACCTTGCTCTAGTTAATATCATTTTTCTATTTATCAATTTGTTAGGATATCGCAATAAACATTACTATTTATAACATTTCAAAAATCCCTGCTGCACCTTGTCCGCTTCCTACGCACATGGTAACCATTCCGTATTTCTGTTTTCTTCTTTTTAACTCGTTAAATATTTGTACTGATAATTTTGCCCCAGTACAACCTAGTGGGTGGCCTAAAGCAATAGCTCCGCCGTTTACATTTACTTTATCGGTATTTAAATCTAATTTTCTGATGATTGCTAAAGATTGTGATGCAAAAGCCTCATTTAGTTCGATTAAATCAATTTGGTCTAACTTCATGTCAGCTTGTTTCAATGCTTTTGGAATAGCTTCTATTGGACCAATTCCCATAATTCTTGGTGGCACACCTGCAACAGAATAACTAACCAAACGAGCAATAGGCTCTACATTTAATTGCTTTAACATTTTTTCTGAAACCACTAAAACAAAGGCTGCACCATCTGAAGTTTGAGATGCATTACCCGCAGTTACTGAGCCTCCTGCTGCGAAAACAGGTCTTAATTTCGCTAAAGCAGCTAAATTGGTATCTGCTCTAGGGCCTTCATCTGTATCTACTACATATTCACGAGTTTTCTTCTTCATGTTGGCATCCAGGTAGTTTTCCTTTACCGTGATTGGAAGAACGCCGTCTTTTAGGTGCCCATTTTTAATTGCTTCGATTGCTTTTAAGTGTGATTTAAATGCAAACTCGTCTTGGTCTTCTCTGCTTACTTCAAACTCTTTAGCTACGGCTTCGGCTGTTAAGCCCATGCCCCAATACCAATCCGGGTTTTTAAGTGCTACCTCTGGGTTAGGAACAATTTTCCATCCGCCGAAAGGCATACCACTCATCACTTCTACTCCGCCAGCAACAATGCAATCTGCCATTCCAGCTTTGATTTTTGCTACCGCTGTTGCAATGGTTTCTAAACCCGAAGCGCAATATCTGTTTACCGTAACTCCAGGAACCTTATCGGTATCTAATCCCATTAAGGAGATCATTCTGGCGATGTTTAAACCTTGCTCCGCTTCTGGCGTGGCGTTTCCTACAATTACATCGTCTATTTGAGTTTTATCCAAATTTGGCACTGAGGCTACTAATTCTCTGATTACTTCTGCCGCCAAATCATCGGCTCTTGTAAAACGAAATACACCGCGTGGTGCTTTACCTACTGCTGTTCTATATCCTGCTATGATGTATGCTTCCATTCTTTTTTAGTATTGAGTAGGGCGTATTGAGTACTGAGATGACTTGCTTACGACCTTGTGTTTATTTTTTTTATTAGTATTGAGTAGGGAGTATTGAGTAATGAGATGACTTGCTTACGTCCTTATGTTTATTTTTTTATTAATATTGTGTAGTAGTATTGTGTATTGAGATGATTTTCTGTGTTTAATAATTTTATACTGGTAAAAAGTTCTCAATACACAATACTCAAATCTCATTTCTATATTCTATTTATTTAATGATAATTGAAGTTTATAGTTCATTTTTGGGATTTCATCGATGACTTCTAAAATCTCATTTGTAGATTTCTCATCAATAAAATTCAATTTATTGGCAATAATAATCTGAGTTTGTAATTCGTATGCCGAGCCATTGGCAATTCCTAAAAATTGTTTGAATTCTCCTTTAGTATTTCTTCCTGCTCCTTCAGAAATATTAGAAGGTAGTGAAACAGCACATCTTCTAGTTTGTGACGTTAATCCAAACCTTTCATCAGAAGGAAATTTAGCAGAAAGCTCATAAACTTGAACTGCCAAATCCATTGACTTACTCCAAATTTTTAATTCTTTAACATTATGCATTCTGTCCTTCTATTTTTATGACGATTGAAAAGCTCTCAATACTCATTACTCAAATCTCAATACTAATTACGCAACGGCTTCCCCTTAGTGATAATACTCTGAATCCGCTCCAACGTCTTCTTCTCTCCGCAAAGGGATAAAAATGCTTCTCGTTCCAAATCCAATAAATATTGTTCGGTGACTAAAGTTGGGGCGGACAAATCGCCACCACACATTACGTAAGCTAATTTTTGAGATATTTTTTGATCGTGGTCTGAAATGTAATTACCTGATCGCATGGTATTTGCACCTGCATACATCATCCCTAAACCATATTTACCTAATACTTTTATATCGGTTCTTCGAACTGGTTGCGTGTAACCAGCATCGGCCAACTCTAGCGCTTTTTCTTTAGCATCGGCGATAAGCCTACTCCTATTCATAGAAATAGAAAACTTATCTTTTTGTAAGTATCCTAAATCATATGCTTCTAAGCCCGAGGTAGAAACTTTGGCCATGGCGATGGTTAAAAACTTATCCTTAAGAACGTTTTGCTCTATTTGATCGGTTCCAAACTCGTCTGATGCTCTTAAGGCAAACTCTTTTGTTCCGCCACCACCAGGAATTAATCCCACTCCAAATTCTACTAATCCCATATAAGTTTCGGCACTTAATTGAACGTGATCTGCATGTAGCGTGAACTCGCAGCCGCCACCTAAAGCTAAATTATGCGGTGCAACAACTACAGGAATTGACGAATAACGAATTCTCATAGATGTATTTTGGAACATCTTAATAGCCATATTTACCTCGTCCCATTCTTGCTCTACGGCCATCATAAATATCATACCTACGTTAGCCCCTGCCGAGAAATTGGCTCCATCGTTACCAATCACTAATCCTCTATAATCTTTTTCTGCAATGTCAATAGCTTTATTAATGCCTGCTAAAACTTCGCCGCCAATGGTATTCATTTTGGTATGAAACTCGAGGTTTAAAATGCCATCTCCTAAATCTGTCAATGTTGTACCAGCATTTTTCCAAATGGTTTTGGTTGCTCTAATATTATCTAAAACAATAAACGCATCCTGACCAGGAATAACTTTGTAAGATTTTGAAGGGATATCGTAATACGATTTATTTCCGTTTTCTATTTTATAGAAAGAAGTATGGCCAGCTGCCAGCATCTCGGTTACCCAGTTTGCAGGAGTTTTGCCATTGGCTTTCATCATCTCAACACCTTCTTTAACACCTACTGCATCCCATACTTCGTAAGGGCCTAATTCCCATCCAAAGCCTGCTCGCATTGCATCGTCTATACGGTAAGTTTCATCTGATATTTCTGGAATACGATTAGAAACATATTCAAATAATCCTGAAAAGGATATTCTAAAAAATTCTGCTGCTTTATCTTTTCCTGCTGCAAAAACTTTCATACGTTGACGAAGGTTTTCAACTGGTTTTGTAGCTTCTAGCGTTGCCGATTTTACTTTATTTTGTGGTCGGTATTCTAAAGTTTTTAGGTCTAATGCTAAAATTTCGGTTCTACCTTTTGCGTCTTTTGTCTTTTTGTAAAAACCTTGACCAGTTTTATCGCCTAACCATTTGTTTTCTTGCATTTTCTTAACGTACTCAGGCAAAACAAAAACTTCTTTTTGCTCATCGTTAGGTACGTTTTGCGCTAAACCATTAGCCACGTTAATCATGGTGTCTAAACCTACCACATCTGTAGTACGGAAAGTAGCAGATTTTGGACGACCTAAAGCTGGGCCAGTAAATTTATCTACTTCTTCTACTGTTAAATCCATTTTCTCTACCAAATGCAAAAGCGACATGATAGAGTAAACACCTACTCGGTTTGCAATAAAAGCTGGAGTATCTTTACATAAAACAGTGGTTTTACCTAAAAATTTATCACCATAATGCATTAAGAAATCAACAATTTCTGTGTCGGTTTCTGGAGTAGGAATAATCTCTAATAATTTTAAATAACGAGGAGGATTAAAAAAGTGCGTACCGCAGAAATGCTTTTTGAAATCTTCTGAACGCCCTTCGGCCATCATATGGATTGGAATACCAGATGTGTTTGAAGTAATTAAAGTCCCTGGTTTTCTAAATTGCTCTACTTGGTCGTAAACAATCTTTTTAATTTTAAGATTTTCTACCACTACTTCTATTGTCCAATCACATTGGGCAATATCTTTCATGTTATCTTCAAAATTTCCTGTTTTTATTCGGTTTAAAACCGATTTATTATAAACTGGTGATGGATTTGATTTTGAAGCGAAAGTTAATGCATCATTTACGATTCTGTTACGTACCGCAATACTTTCTAGTGTTAAGCCTTTGGCTTGCTCATTTGAATTTAACTCTTTTGGAGTAATATCTAAAAGCAAAACCTCTACCCCAATATTTGCAAAGTGGCAGGCAATTCTCGAACCCATAATTCCCGATCCAAGTACTGCAACTTTCTTTATTGATCTTTTCATACAAATAAAAATATTTTATTCTTGTTTATAATTGGTTGTTAAATCGTTAATGGTTTTTAACGAATTCACTAATTGTAATTTATCTTGTTCTGATAAATGAACGTTTAAATAATCATTAAACTTTTTTACTACTACTCTTGCTAAATGACGCTTCTCTTTACCTTTATCTGTTAAGTATAGCTTTACTGATCTTTTATCTGTTTGGTGGCTTTCTTTATATATTAAACCATCTTGCTGTAAGTTGCTTAATATTCTACTTAAGCTGGTTGATTTAAGACCTAAAAGAGCTGCAACCTCAGAAACAGTTGTCCCATCATTCTCATCTATATTGATTAATAAGTATCCAATGGATTGCGTAATTCCAAATTCTGATGCTAATTGATTATAGGTATTGGCTATGTTTTGCCATGTAATTTTTAAAAAATAATCAATTGTTTCTTGTTGTTTCATTCAGATATTATAATTGGTATTTCAAATATAGGGAACTTAAATTTACTATGCAAGCATAATAAATTTTAAAAAAACTTAACCTGAAGAGGGAATTTGACTTGATAATTTATGTATATTGGACTCAATTTTATTGATTTCAATTAAAATCACTTTTTAACCCCATCTGATGTTTTTAACCAATATATGATTCTAATTGTTGATGATAAACCAGAGAATTTATATTCTTTACGCATACTTTTAGAATCTAAAAAATTACTTGTAGATACTGCATTATCTGGCGAGGAAGCGCTAAAAAAAGTTCTTACTAATGATTATTCGTTAATCATTTTAGATATTCAAATGCCAATAATGGATGGTTTTGAAGTTGCAGAAGCTTTATCAGGATTTAAAAAATCAAAAGATATTCCCATTATATTTTTATCTGCATTAAATACCAATAAAAAATTTATTACTAAAGGTTATGAATCTGGTGGTATTGATTATGTAACTAAACCTGTGGATCCTGATATCCTGCTACTAAAGGTGAACACTTTCACAAGACTTTATCAGCAAACAAAAGAACTAAATGAAATACAAAACATTTTAAGGGCTGAAATCGAAACTAGAAAAAAAGTACAAGAAGAAGTAAATCAAAAATTAAATCAATTACATGACACTTTAGAGGCATTACCCCTCATTGCATTTACATCTGACATACAAGGAAATATAGATTTTGTAAATGGACGTTGGTTTATTTATTCTGAAAGCGAAAAGCATTTTCCAATCACTCATCCAGATGATGCTAATATTTTAAATGAATGGACAGATAAGCTTTTCTTAGGTGAGAGTTTAGAATTAGAAATAAGGATTAAAAGACTAGATAGCTCTGATTTTAGATCTCATCTATTACGAATTGTACCTATAAAAAATGGTGAAATCATAAATAAATGGATAGGTACTTTTATTGATATTGAAGATCAAAAACAAATCGAAAGAAAGAAGGATGAATTTTTAAGTATTGCCAGCCATGAGTTAAAAACACCATTAACAAGTATTAGAGCTTACATACAACTCATAGATAGAAATTTAAAAGCTTCGGATTCTAATCCCACTAAAAAATATATTGAAAAAGCGCAATTACAAGTCACAAAATTAAATGATTTAATTGCTCAGTTATTAGATGTTTCCAAAATTGAAAATGGAAAAGTACAGTTGAATATTCAACCTTTTAACATTAAAAGTTTGATAGAAAACACCAGCGATATTATTGAACAAACCCATGAAGATGGAAAAATAACTATCCATGGGAATGATGATTCTTTAGAAGTATTTGCTGATGAGGCAAGAATTGAGCAAGTATTTATCAACTTTTTAACGAATGCCTTTAAATATTCGCCAGATAATAAACATATAAAAATTACCAGAGAAAATACTGATGATGAAGTTATCAT
>JBKJLB010000231.1:0-5394 GCA_046597075.1 Pelobium sp. | reverse complement strand
ACTTTTAAAAGAGTGAAGGCTTTGTTTTTTTGCGATACTCCTGCCTGTTATTAAAAAAAGCTCAATGTTTTACACAAGAGCGTTTTGGCATTAATTTTTGGGGCTAACTACTTCTTCAATAGAATAATTGTGGGGCTTGTATTTGAAAATGATATCGCATTTTTATTTAAGGTAAGCTTTGTGATATTAAGATTGCCACAACATCCGGAGGTAATAAACGCAGTTTCAACTAATAAGGTATCTTTATTTAGGTTAGGCAATCTAATACTAAATTCGTCGGTTCCTGGTGTAGAAAATATCAGGTATTTACTTACTTTATCTGTACTATCAATAGTAAAGTTTACATTCTTATTTTGTCTCACACTATGAACAATAACATCATTTACACTGAATTTGGCGTTGTTGCCAAATATTAAATCAAGATTCGTGTTATTTTTATCTACAAATTTTAATTTAAAAAACTGCACTGGTGTAGTACATGAAAGTGCTGCTGTCGGACATATACTTGCTGAATTATCTGAGGCGTCTTTGCACCCCAAAAAGAAAATTAAAAAGCTTGCTAATAGAATTATAAACCTCATTTATACTGTATCTTTTTAATATTACGCTTAAAACCTGATTCATGATACATAAAACCAAATTTTATTAAAGATTTTCAGATTTGATGCCCTGTATTTAAACAATAGTATTATTTTTGCACCTATAAATTTAAGAATTATGGTAAACGCTAACAATCCATCGCATTATAAAGTTATTATATTAGGTGCTTTCATTGGTCTATTTGGTATTTTTATAAAGCATATTATAATGAATTCTATGGCAGTTGATTTAATTGGATGGGGACTAACTGTAATTGGTGCCGCAATAAGTATTGGTGGTGTAATGAGAATTTTAAAAGACTAATTTCTATTTGAATGATATATGAGAGGCATCTAATTAATTAGATGCCTTTTTATTTTGCTTCATTTCTATTGCTTTCTTTATTGCGGATACTTGACCTAAAGTTTCTTCATGGGCCAGCCAAAAAATTTCTTCGGCCTTTTTTAAATCAAAAATACTTGTTTCTCCCAAACCCTTGGGCTCTATAAGTACATCTATCAGCTTTCTTTTTTCTTCCATATCATGATTGATAGAAAGTATTGCAGCCCTTTCTATAACATGTTTTACATTTCTAAATTTTGAAACTACAGGTAAATGATTACATGAAGATCCAATGATGAAGTCGCAGTTACCAATTAAAGGCTCTACAGGGAAATTATTTAAAACTCCTCCGTCTACATAAAACTTTCCATCTATCTCTATCGGACTAAAGACTCCAGGTATGCAACTTGAGGCTAAAACTTTTCTGATGACTTCACCTTCATTAAAATAGACCAATTTACCTTCCATAAAATCTGTAGCTGTTATGGTTAAAGGGATTTTAAGTTTATGAAATGAATTATGAGTAATATAATTTTTAAAAAGAGATTCGGCACCTTCGAAGTTTAAGAAAGCAGGTTTTCTAAAGGCGGGTTTAATAAATTTTAATAATTTAGTTTCTTGAAAAATCTTTAAGGCTTCATAAGGCTCAATCCCGTTCGCATACAATGCCCCAACAATAGCCCCAGCACTAGTACCACTTACTAAATCTATATTAATATTCTTTTCATTGAGTGCCTTTAAGACTCCTAAATGAGCTATACCTCTTATTCCTCCTCCACTTAAAACAATTCCAATTTTCATAAACTACTCTATATTTTCTTTTTGATTAGGATGATATTTAGCTAACCTCAATATTTTTTGAGCATCCTTTTCTAACATTAAATCTTTTAAAGTGATCTTCTTATTTTCTTCCATAAAGTTTTTTACAATTTGCCAGCCAATAAAAACACCCAATTTTGGTGCTGAATCATTTTGATTCCCTAAACCAGGTGTAAATGGTGCTTCTGCTAAATATTTTTGGATTTTCATATAATCTGTATCAAAAAGCAAATTCTGCTCTAGAAAAAAAGCCCATGTATCTGATTCGAATTGGTTAGCCCATTCCATCTGTTGCTTACTGTAACCAATAATTGTACTGTCAGCTTCATCAGGCTGAACTTGTTTCATAAAATAAATCAGCTTACCATTATAAATCATTTTAGAAAGCAAACTCTTATCCTGATCCAATTCTGGGAAAAGATCTTCTCTTGTTACAACCTCTACCACACGAGGTGTGATATTCTCGGGCGTAAATCTTCTGCTAATATACCTAGGAACGCTTTGTACTAAGGCCGGATAAAACTTTGATTCTTTACCTAAAAACATATCCAAACCAATGCCCACATAGCCAGCACCAATAGGCGTTTGAACCTGAAAACCTGATATGTAAGCTATTAAATTCGGAACCTTCCATTGCGGATATAAAGCTTTGATATTTTTAAATGCCCCTTCTAATTTAGGCTTTTGAGCATCCAAATTAGGATAAATAGAATCTGTCTCTTGCTGCAAATCCTGAAATGCTTTTCCTTTAATTACCTGTCTCAGCGTTTCATAATATTGCGTATCCTGTGTAGTGCCCAGATTTAAAATCTTTTGAAAATAATCATCATAAAATGAACCATATTTTTTCTTTAGTGCCGGTAACTCAGCAGATAATCTAGAAGGATTAATTTTTGACAAATCTTGATCAAAGCGAAGAACAATTAATTCAATTTCAACGTTACCTGAGTCTATTTTACTTTCTTGATGACAAGATATCATCAAAAATGATATCAGAGAAAAAAGAGTAATTTTACCTAAGTTTTTATAGTTATACATTGCAGAAAAACATAATTTATTAAAACCGAAGTTATGAAAAAGATATTATTCAGTTTTCTATTTGCATTTAGTTCTTTGCTAATTTTTGCGCAAGAAGAGCCTAAAACAAATTTTAAATTAGGTCTAACTGCACATCCAACCTTTGGCTGGATAAAATCTGACATTCCAGATATAAATAATG
Source organism: Pelobium sp. (assembly GCA_046597075.1). GTDB lineage: Bacteria > Bacteroidota > Bacteroidia > Sphingobacteriales > Sphingobacteriaceae > Pseudopedobacter. Next base: position 2,435 of record JBKJLB010000231.1, on the reverse strand, counting down.
ATGGTTTGAGAGCAGGTTTTAGCTACGGATTGATTGGAGATTTCTATTTTGCTCCAAATTATGCGTTTAGTACGGGAATTAAATTGAGTTCTATTAATGGGCAAACATCAGTTTCTGAGTTTGGCCCAACAAATCAACCTATAAAAAATAATGTCTATAAATTACAGTATATTGAAATTCCTGCTAAGCTTAAATTAACTACCAATGAAATTAGAGGAAATAAATTTTATGGTGAATTTGGTTTAGGAAATGGATTTAACGTAGGGGCTAAACTTGATCAAAAAGGAGACAACGGCATAGTAATTACCGAAAATAGAGATACCTCAAAAGATACCTCTTTTTATAGAGCCTCTTTAATTGTTGGTGCAGGTACTGAATTCAAGTTAAATAACAAAACTGCTTTAATAGCTGGATTATCCTTTGACAATGGGTTTACAGATATCCAATCTGGAAGTGGAAATTTAAAAAACTCTTATTTGGGTCTTAATATTGGTGTATTTTTTTAATCGCAAATTCTCTTTAATTTCATGAAAATAGCTTTAGCTCAACTAAATTACCACATAGGTAATTTCCAAGAAAATACCAAGAAAATCATTAAAACCATTCAAGACCAAAAACAAAATGGTGTAGATTTAGTCGTTTTTGCAGAATTATGTGTTTGTGGATATCCTCCAAGGGATTTTTTGGAGTATCCAGAATTTATAGAAATATGTAAAGCTTCTGCAGATGAAATCGCTAAAGAAACCAAAGGAATTGCGTGTATTATTGGTTTACCAATTGCAAATCCTGTTCTAGAAGGTAAGGATTTATACAATGCCGCATTTTTCATTGAAGATGGAGAAATCAAACAAATTGTAAAGAAAGCTTTACTGCCAACTTATGATGTTTTTGATGAGTACCGATATTTTGAATCTGCACATGAGTTTAAATGTGTTGATTTTAAAGGTCATAAAATTGCCTTAACCATTTGCGAAGATTTGTGGAATTTAGGAGATAATCCTTTATACAAAACTTGCCCAATGGATGAGTTGATGAAAGAAGAGCCAGATTTAATGATCAACATCGCTGCCTCTCCTTTTGCTTATAATCATGATGAGGAGCGTATTTTTATACTCTCACAAAACTCAAGAAAGTATAATCTTCCACTTTTTTATGTTAACCATGTTGGTGCACAAACCGAATTAATTTTTGATGGTGGCTCCTTAGTTTTTGATAGGGCCGGTGATTTAGTATCAGAGTTTGATTACTTTAAGGAGGATATTAGAGTTTTTGATATTGAACAAGTTCAAAGCGCAATCATATTAAGCAAAGAAAGTCCTCGCCAAACTGATACTGAGCAAGTTTATCAAGCTTTAATTTTAGGAATTAAGGATTATTTCAAGAAATCAGGGTTTAAACAGGCTATTCTTGGGCTTTCAGGCGGAATTGATTCGGCCGTTGTTTGTGCGTTGGCTTGTGAAGCCTTGGGTGCAGAAAATGTAATGGCAGTTTTAATGCCTTCTAAATATTCGTCGGATCATTCAATAAAAGATGCTGAAGACCTAGCAAAGAACATTGGTTGTAAGCATACCATTATCCCGATAAAAGACGTAGCTGATGCCTTTGATGAAACTTTATCTAAAGAATTTACTGGCCTAACAGCTAATATTACGGAAGAGAATATTCAAGCTCGCTCACGAGGGGTTTTATTGATGGCCATGTCTAATAAGTTTGGCTATATTTTATTAAATACCAGCAATAAAAGCGAGTCTGCTGTGGGTTATGGCACTTTATACGGCGATATGTGCGGAGCCATCTCTGTAATTGGTGATTGTTATAAAACACAAGTGTATCAATTGGCTGAATACATAAATAGAGAACGAGAAATTATACCGGTGAACACCATCACAAAAGCGCCATCTGCAGAATTAAGACCTGATCAAAAAGATTCTGACTCGTTACCAGATTATGACATCTTAGATAAAATACTATTTGAATATATAGAGATGAAGAAAAGCTCAAAAGCTATTATCGCAGATGGCTATGATGAAGTTTTGGTAAATCGGATTCTGAAATTGGTCAACAAAGCCGAATTTAAAAGGTATCAAACACCGCCAACTTTGCGAGTTTCGCCTAAAGCTTTTGGTATGGGCCGAAGAATGCCTATTGTAGGGAAATATTTAACTTAAATAAATGTCTATTAATCATTTAAAAAAGTCTTCAATGTCTTTAAAGATGGGTTTTTAGTCCCAGAGAAGAATATATATGTAAGTCCCAAATTTGATTTTTGGGAAATAAATTCAACAGATTGTTTGTTTTTAGCGTATTTCAATTGATTATTTTCGAATAAAATTCCATATCCCCTAGCAGAATAAATAGACCGTATAGTTCTTCTTGGATGTAGATCTATACTTACTGCCTTCTTACAATAATGAAATATCTCATCAGGTTTAACG